>NZ_JANQVQ010000028.1:41562-66189 GCF_030730205.1 Paraglaciecola sp. | reverse complement strand
AAGCTCTTAGCCAAAATGGCTTTGAAATTCCCTTCCCACAACGCGATATTCATATTATTGGCGCAAGCCCTAATCCATTGCCAGAGGACAAAGCGGTAAATACAGAGCCATTAGATAATAAGAAGTAAAGTTTGTGCTGTGCTTATCATTGGTATAACACTGACAAGCACTTTGACGGCAGATTGATAACCCCTCTCAAATTAGTGATTTAAGCGTTGCTTACGCTAATTACCTATCATTGTTGGGCACCATTAAAGGCCTCACCTTCTACACAAGCTTGTGCACAGGGCATGAGTAACTTGTCTACTTCTGACAGTGGCGGAGCAAATACTTTATTTAAGAAGTTGAGTAAAATATCTCGTGTTGTATCAGCCCAAGGATGGAAAAGCCAAAACGGATGCGGTGTATCGGGTATGGTGTGAATTTCTGAGTAAATACCATATTGGGATAGGGTTTCCACATAAGCGGGGCGGCCAATATGGAATCTGTCATAAGATGAATTAATAAATAACGTAGGCGGAGTATATCTCCCTACATATTCAATGGGGGATGCTTGATGCCAAAGTCTAGGCTCTTGGACATAATGGCCCCCCAACCAAAGAGCAGCGTAAGAAATTTTATTGGGTTTATCTTCAAATTCACGTGCTTGTGGTGAAGCCAGATCTGCCACACCGTCAATATTTATAATGGCGTTCACGGCCTCGTAAGGTGAATCACTATTGGGATCAGTACCCATTGTACCTAACAATGTCGCCATATGTGCGCCAGAGGATGCGCCTAAAATTGCAATCCTATTAGGATCGACAGAGTAGCGTTGATGATGCTGTTTTAACCAGATTATTGCACCATTAATATCTTCTAATCCGGCTGGATATAACGCCTGTTTTGACAGCCTATATCCCACTGCAACACCCACGTAACCATGCTCTGCTAACCACCTAGCAGTTGGCACTTGATGTGATTTATCTCCCGAGCGCCAAGCACCACCATGAACCATAACAACTGCAGGAACAGGTTTAGCTATTGTTTTGGGTGAAAAGACATCAAGGTATAAGTCAATCCCTTGCACTGTTTTATAGACTACATTGAGATGAGAAATCACCGAGTCATCAAGGTTATTTGTGCTTGTCTGATTTATGGGGGTGATAAAGGGGTAATTGCTGACATTCTTTACAAACTCAGTTTCAATGGTGAAATCTGCTATTTCACCAACCAAATGGTCTATGACTTCTCTGGTATCCACATGACCGCTGTACAACTGGTTATCGATTGGAGGTTGCCAACCTGCCAGAATATTACTCACTGAAAAAGCTGCAGCTGAAGTAAGTTGTCTTCTAGTTTTAGACGGATTCGCACCTGGGCCATATGAAGCATATTCAAAAAATCGTGCTTCTAAGGGACTGAACATTATCATTTCCCCCGTTTTAGATTTTCCATGCATGGGGTGCCAAGGATCTTGCTGTATGTGGTCGTCCATAAAGGTATTGATGAATACCGTTTGTCCTATTGCTCGTGGATCAGCATAACGGCCATCTTCAAAAGACGTTGTGGGATGCCAAGGTCTTCCCAGTGCCATGCTGTTTTTCTCTACACCGGCTTCCTTTTTAAGACTCGAGTCTATAAATACCAAGCCAAATTTTTGTTCAATCGGCGTGCTTGGTGCCGTGACATAGCCTATGGGATAAGGTTGATTTGGACGAAATCGCGTCACAATATTTGAACGATAAAAAACCGCTGTTCCGCCTCCAAAAATAAAATCTATGTGACCACTGATGGTTGTATTCAAGAAAAATGAACGGCCTGACTTAAGGTATAAGGTATCTTGATATCCACTAATATTGACATTTTTAAAAAATGCCTTATCACTGCCTTGATTGGTCAACACCGCCACCGCCTGCAAACCGTTCAAACGACTAGGATTATCTTGAGCAAGCCCATCGTAATAAGGGTAATCAAAGGTGTTTTCAATGTGTAAATTTTCTGCGCTAAAGTTCGGTGCGTTGATAGTAAGTGTCGCACTTTTTGATGTACCAAGTGTTTGGCCGCTAGACGTTTTTAATCCCGCATACGCGTCAAAATAGAGTCGAGTCGTAGTGGCACTCTCTCCTACAAGCCTGATAAAAGGTTTGGATATTTCCACTTTTTCATAATAATCCCCCGCCATAATTTTAATCGTATAGGGTAAGGTCAAATTATTAGGCGCAGCGCTAAGGGCCTCAGTGATTGTTTTGAAAGCCTCAGGGTTGCTCGGATCAACAATGGCTTTGATTTCGGGGTCACTTTCGTCAAGCGTTGTGGCCCCAATATGAAAATGGCAAATAGAAAGCCCAAATAGTAAAACAAAGCTAAAAATCTTTATTCTACTTCGATTGTGATATGTGCTCATTTTTCACCCTTTTGTAAGCCGACTTACTTTTTCTGTTGTCAAAAATACGAGAAGATGCCACCGGTAATAAAACAGCTAAGTTATTTGTTAACAAATATGTTGAACGAGCCCTAAAAAACGTCATCGTTATCTACTCCAGTGCGCATTGGAATAAAGGTTTGAATAATAGCTTGTTCTCGTTGTAAAAAAGGGATGTGTAAGCATCCCTTTCGTGTTTTAGCCTATCGTTTAGAAGTTATATCGAGCTCCGAGGAAATATTCGGTGCCGGTATGACTGTATTCACGGGTTAAATCCATGTCACCGTCACCTGTTCCGTAGATACGTTCAATTTCGTCAGTCAAATTTATGATTTCAAGTGAAAAGGTAATATTTTCATTAAAGTGATAAAAAGCTGACACGTCCACATGAGTCGGGCCGTATTTGCGTTCTTGCAGATTGCCGTTACCGCCATCTTTATTTACTAGGTAGTCATCACGTTTATTCATTGATATACGCGCACCATAATCCTCTTCTTCATAGTACAGAGTAAAGTTATAAGAATTAGGTGATACCCCTTCTACTTCCTTTGCACTGACATGGGTGTAGTTAGCCACTACACCAAAGTTTGATAACCAACCATCAAAAAAAGTAAATGGCTGTTGGTAGCTTAATTCATAACCTGTTACGGTGAATCCATCATTATTATTAATGGGAATATTATGCGAATAAACTTGAGTTGCAGGATCGCCTATCGGGGCGGTTGCGATGTATTGAGGATCAGAATATATAACCGGCCAAAATTCTTGGTCAATTAACTTTTCAACTTCTTCGTTTTCAAGGGAAACAACAACCTCTTTGTTAAAGACATTAAATGCCAATACCGATTCTTCCGCAAAATACCACTCTATCCCTAAGTCGATATCATTTGATTCATAAGGATTTAAACCAGGATTGCCTAAATTACTGACAGTGAACGTTGTATAGCCAAAGGTCGGTGCAGCGATATTTAAACTTGCCAGACTTGGGCGCGTCATGCTTCGACCATACGACAAGCGCGTAATAATGTCATCACTAACATCCAAGGCTAAATTCATCGATGGTAAGAAGTTATTGTAATTGCGTTTTACTGAAACCATATTATCACCCACTAAGGCTTCTGACGTGACTTCTGTATTCACATAACGCAGACCAAAGTTAGTGCGTAAAAACATATCGCCAACATCAACGCCACCATTATATTCGATATATAAGGCCTTAGTTTGTTCGCCCACTACCCAACCTGCGGCGGTATTAGGGGTATAATCATGAGTGAGGATGCCATCTTGTTCTAGTTTATCAAAATCAGCCACTAAGAAAGGTACTAAAGTTGCGCCATCTAGGCCATGACCAAAATCTGAGTAAGGGAAAGCAGTGGCGTATTGTGAGGGGTCAAAGGTAACAAAGTTGCCGTTACCGGTTTGGCTGTCTACTTCGCGATCATTAAACGCAATACCTGTTTTAATATCAAAACTGTCACCTAAATATTGCAAATCAATTTTACTGGTAAGGTTAGTTTTTTTAACATTATGACTACGGTTTGCCGCATTAACCGCATCCACAAAATTGTTAGGATCGGTGGCATCGTAATCACCGTAGCTAACAGTAGCTGCATCTGCGCTGCTGTAGTCATAAGAGTAAAAATGTGGCACAGAACGATAGTAGTAGCGAATTTCTTCTCTATCTGAATCATTTTTAGCATAGCCTACCATTACATCGAGTTTCAGGCTGTCGTTAAGTTGCATATCACCTGAAAAAACATACTGATCGAAGGTCGAATCAGATACTTGATAACGGCTTTCATACCATGAGGTCACATTATCAAAACTACCGGCAACTAATATTTTACCTGATTCATCTACGGTAAATTCAAGTGGTGTTTGTCCTTGGAAATTTCCTGGTGCCCCGCGATTAATAAACCATTCCATTGAATTGTAGCTACGTCTGTCGTTTTCCAGCTCAGAATGCAGGACATCAAGGGTAAACAACATGTCGTCAGAGGGTTTGTATTGCAGTGAGGTCGTTACCCCGATACGACTTTGGTCATTACCAAAAAAATCAGCTCGAGGCAGGCGTGGAACCCACAAACAAGATATGGCTTCTTCCGCACCACAATAGTTGCTTGGTGTACCATTAATAGTAGATAGCTGCGAGGTATCGCCCCATGTTCCATCACCAATTTGATTGGTTGGTTGCCAGCGCACACTGCCAAAGCCTTCTTGACGCACGGTACGATCAGAAACAGCAACAGACAATAAAGCACCAAAGGTATCATCGTTAAAAGTATTGCTGACCAGAAAGGCAAATCTAGGGTCGTTTTCTTTGGTTACCGTATTATAACCTCCCTTTAATGATACTGAAGAATGAAAACCAGTACTGTCGAAAGGTCGAGCAGAATACATATCTACCGTACCCGCAATACCACCCTCTTCAATTGCGGCCGTTTGGGTTTTTTGAATATCAATTCGATTAAATAGCTCTGAAGCAAATACATTAAAATCAAAAGCTCGGCTATTGTTTAGAGTTACACCACCCGAATCGAGACCGTCTGTACCTGCTGGTACTTCCATGCCATTTAATGTGGTGCGAGTAAACCCGGGACTAAAACCTCGCAAGGTTATATTTCGACCTTCACCACCTTCACGAGAAATGGCCACTCCGGGAATACGCTGAATGGCTTCAGCGACGTTTAAATCAGGAAACTTGCCCATGTCTTCAGCCATTATCGATTCGCGCACATTTGATGCATCGCGTTTTGCATCAAGGGCTTTAACCAAAGCATTACGGAATCCTGTTACGTTGATAACTTCTATTTCATCTTGTTCGAGTGTTTTGTCTTGCGGGATCTCTTGTGCTGCGCTGGTAAAACCAATCATGCCAGCTAAGGCAGCGAAGATGCCGAGTGAAACTTTCGATTTTTTCATGGTAATGGGTCGACTCTTATTTTCTTTGTTATCAATAGAGAGCAAACCTTGGGCGTTAATACTTACCTGTAATGGCGTTCCATCAATCAATAATTCGATGGCCTTGAGGATTGTGTATTGCCCATTAATCGAGTTGGCTGTCACAAACTTCACTGAGTCATAGGGAAAGACCAAGGTAAAGTCTGCTTGTGATGCTAGTTCAATTAATGATTGGTCCGCACTCTGTTGAGAAATATTGAATTGATGTACTTTTTCATAATAAGCAGTATCGGCCCTAACTAAAGACGACATAGCTGTTGCAGCGACAATAAATGTTATTTTTATCAGTACTTTCAACTCAACCTCTGAAGTAAGATATTTTCTTACTCTGTTCATAGAGACGGACAAGGCGGTGGATTCCACCAAAATTATTTACAAAATAATAACACTAGTTATCGAAATGAAACGAATTTGTCGTAACTAATTAGGCATTAGTTATACATAAGGATTTCAACAAAAGTGGGGTTTACTCATTTTTAAAAATGTACGCAAACTTACCAGATGAACTGGCTACTAAGAGACTAAATAAAGTGCCATAGGTTTGGTGGAAAGCCTATGATGTTTCGTCTAATAGTTAATAGAGTACTTATAAGGCTTAAGGATATTATGTCTGGCAATATGACAGATGTTTTTTTGGGAATAAGAAAGTTGGTAATTAAAACTATTTCTAGCATAGTACCTCCCGATGATATTGAAGATATAGTACAAGAAACCTATGTGAAGCTCTGTTTAGTAAAGTCTGAGGTGAATATAGAATACCCTCGTTCTTTTATGTTGAAAATGGCCAAAAATTTAGCTTTAGATCATAGAAATAAAGCATCAAACAGGCTTAACGAAAGTATTGAAGAATTAGAACTTGAAGATATTGCGTCCTTAAAACAAGAAGGTGACCCCACCTTTGAAGGATTTGCCACCGACCAAGAATTTTCACGTTTTTGTGAAGTTGTTCGACAATTACCGGTTAAATGTCGAAAAGTATTTGTGTTGAAAAAAGTGTATGGCTATACCCAGAAAGAAATCGCAAAAAGCTTAAATTTAAGTGAAAATACGGTGGAAAATCACATCGCAAATGGCCTGATAAAGTGTAATGAAATGCGCAGAATGCAAACGTTAAAGGCACAATCTTATTCTAAATCAGGAAATGCCAAATGAGTAATGTATATGACATCAGCGATCAGGCTCTAATCAACAAACAGGCCGCTATATGGGTTACTAGGTTAGACCGAGGTTTGACTAAAGCTGAATTAAAAGAGTTACAGCATTGGTTGAAAAATGAGCGCAACGAACAAGAACTATTTATGATGGCAAGTACATGGGATAAATTAGATAGCTTTTCACAGTTGTCTACCCTATTCCAACCCGCTATTCATAACAATTCCGGAAAATTTGTACGCAGAACTTACCTCATTGCCGCTTCGGTCATCTTTTGTTCTTTATTTGTTTGGTTATTTACTACCTTTTCTCTCACAGAAGATGAATCATTTCTTACTGCCGATAAAGTTATGTCCTCACATTCCACTTATCAAACTGCGGTGGGCCAACATTCTACCATTAATTTATCCGACGGTAGCATATTAACCATCAACACCAATAGTTTCGTCACTGTAGACTTTAACGCCAATGAGCGACTCATTAAGTTAGTCAAGGGTGAAATTTTTATTGATGTTGCCCACGATAACAGTCGACCATTGAGCGTCATTGCCGATGACACCGTATTTCAAGCTGTTGGTACTGCGTTTAATGTAAAAAAAGTGTTGAATGAAAGTATCGAATTGTTAGTCACCGATGGCAAAGTACTTATTGCTGAATTAAAAAATATTAAACAGTCAGTTGATGCTGCAAGTGGTATTAAGATGGCGATGGATTTACCTTTGGGTGTGACACAAGCGGCGATCCCTGGTGACATGGTCATCATAAAGTCATCTCTAACGAGTAAACAAAAAAGAGCAAACCTTGGTGGTGAGGATATCAAAGTGTCCTTAGGCTGGTTAGATAGAAAACTCATTTTTAAAGGCGAGACACTGCAGGATGCGATGAATGAAGTTGCTCGTTACACAGACTCAAAATTTATTATTCCAGAGGAAAATCTCAGAAACCAAAAGATTGCAGGCGTATTTAAAACAGATGATATCGAGGTGTTGTTAAATACCTTATCGCAAAATTTCAATATTCATCATGAAAGAACTCAAAATGGCAACATCTTACTGGTTTCCAAGTAAGGCAATGAAGTATCAGTAATAAAAAAACATAGGTATTTCAGCGCTAAGGATAGCAATGGCTTTTTCTATGATTCTTAGCAAAGATGAACGTTTTTTTTAAATGTGAATTGTAAAACAAGACGCGGTGACCTATCGCCTTGTGTAAATCATTGTTCTCACTTAGAATCATTAACAGAAACGTTTAAGTTAAGGTTTTTTTTGAAACTGAGTAGAATCCTATTTTTATCAGCCTTAAGTGGTTTTAGCGGCTTAAGTGCAACTTATTCGTATGCTGATACACCGGAGTTTCGTTTTTCCGGTTTTTCTCGTGTTGTGCTAGGTACTTTAGACGACAAAAATGCCAGCTACGAAGGTTATGATAATAATATCAGTGCAGGTGAAGGTTCCTTACTTGGTTTGCAGCTCGATGTTGATTTAAGTGAGACCTTTTCCTTAACCAGCCAATTATTAGCCCATAGTTCGGAAAACCGAAACTCCGGTGTTGAATGGCTGTATTTAAGTTACCACCCTATTCCAGAATTAAATGTTAAATTAGGCAGGCAGCGTGCGCCCTTTCACTTGTACAGTGATACTTTAGATGTTGGCTATGCTTATCCTTGGATTAATCCTCCTCAGCAAGTGTATAGCGGTTATTTATTTGATCAATTTGATGGTATTGATTTAACCTATGAAATTTCTGCCGAGGATTTTAATGCAGAGTTCGAGGCCTATTGGGGTGAATTTAAAGACGAGTTATCTGTTAGTAGCGTGCAAAAAATAGACACCGAAGTCACTAACATGTTGGGGCTAGTGTTAACGGTTAAAAGTCAAAATTTTACGTTTAGAGCGTCTACAGTTAACACCGACTTTTCAGTCGAAATTCCTGAAATGAAAGCCCTGGCTGATATTTTATACCAACTTAATTACACCCTATCAGCAGACTCGCTAAAGACTCAAGGTAAGGTACAAATTAATCAATTAGGCATGACCTACGATAACATTGATTATTTTGTGAAATCGGAAATCACTCAAGTGACTTCGCCCGTCATTTTTGTTCCCGACATTATTAGTTATTATGTATCTGCTGGTAAAACTGTGGATTCATTCACTTACCATTTTACCTATGGGCGCAATAATGCAGACTTTGCTGAGCCTGTTGTCGAGATACGCGCTGGCCTAGATCCGCAAATAGACGCCTTGTCTGCAGGTTATCAAACGATTTTTGATACCTTCCCAAATGATGTTCTAACCAGTTATGCTTTAGGCGTTCGTTGGGACCTTAAAGTTGGAATGGCTTTAAAGGCTGAAGTGACTCACTTACGTGGTGTGAAAGGCGAACGTTCTTACTTCAATATTCAAGACTTAGAAAAATTCGATTATAAAGCCAATTTAATTCAGGTTGCATGGGAGTGGGTATTTTGAAAATGCACATTCCTTCAATTAAAACCTCCTTGTTAGTTTGGCTATTTTCAGCATTTTCAGCATTTTCAACCAATGCTATTACTCAGGTTAATGATGAAGAACTGAGAATTGTGGTGGTTGCGAATCTTCAGCAACAAGAATTAGAATTGTCAAAGCAACAGGTTAAGAGTTTATTTATGGGCTCATTTGTCGGCCATGAACTTAAAGTGGTGACATTACCTCCTAGTAGCTTAGTAAGAGTGAATTTTAATACTAAGGTGATTGGCATGACGGAGGATCGTATTCAGTCTTTCTGGGCGCAAATGCGCTTCTCTGGTCGTAAAACGCAACCTAAAGAATTGAACGATATAGATGCTTTGCTTGAGTATGTTGAAAATACTCCTGGTGCGGTAACCTATCTACCTTCAACGGTACGGTTACCGGATAGCTTGCAAGTTATTTATACGCTCCCTAACTCTAATTAACTGACTAGTGGGATAAGCAAAGGTTTGCTTTATACCACGTTGAGTTGACATCCCTAGTTGTTCAATTCGGTAGGTATCGGCGAGTTGCCCCAAGCAATAGCGCAGCCGACTTTTTTGCGCTTATAAACGCAGTGGCTGGGGTAATAACGCACTATCACTAAAATTACACCGCAGCGAAGTGCACCAATACCAGTAGTGAGAGGCTCAGCCAACCCAAAGGCAAGGTCAATTTAACAGGGCAGCTTTTTTGACGTCTTCTAAGCTGACAGGTCGACCAAACAAATAGCCTTGTAATAAGTGGCAACCATGGTCAATGAGATAATCCGCCTGCTCTCTGGTTTCTACCCCTTCTGCACAAACTTGCAGATTTAACTTGCTTGCCATATCTATAACTGTGGTGGTGATAAGGCTGCTGCGCTCAGACACGCCGAGATTATCAACAAATTGTTTATCGATCTTTAAGGTATCCAAGTTAATTTGAGTCAGGTAAGCGAGAGAGGAATAACCGGTGCCAAAATCATCCAGTGCGATCGTTGCGCCCAATTCATGCAATTTAGCAAAGAAGCCATTGGCTATATCTAAGTTTTCTAAGTAGGCTGATTCAGTCACTTCAAATTCAATCCACTTAGGGTTAATGTCGTAGTCTTCAAGCAATTGACTGATTTCGGTAAACAACGTTTCATTTTTTATATCTATTGCTGATAAATTGACCGCCAAACGGACATGCTCAATTTGCGTACTTTGCAACTCTGTGAACTCGATGCACATTTGCCGTAATACCCACGAGGTAATTGAATTAATCTTACCGCAGTTCTCTGCGATGGGAATAAATTCTGCTGGTGATATAAAACCCAGCTCCTTATCATGCCAACGCAACAGGACTTCAAAACCTTTCACTATGGCCTTTTCATCAACTTTAGGTTGATAAAATAAGGTAAACTTGTCGTGAGCTAAGGCTTCATCAATATTTTTAGCAATTAACAATTTACGTTTATTGTCTTCCATCATTGATTCTACAAAAATGGTGTAGCGGTTTTTACCCTCCAATTTTGAACGATACATTGCTAAGTCAGCATTACTGATAAATTCACTCAGATTAAAATTAGACTGACTTGCCTTTGCTATGCCAATACTGGCTCCCACATTGATTTGCCATTCTTCAATTTTAATGGTCTCACTCAAGCCATTGACGATCCGCTGGGCAATGTCAGTCATCACGTATTCATTAGGGTTGTTATGCAACATAATTAAAAATTCGTCACCGCCTAAGCGAGAAATAACATCCCCATCACGTAGATAACTTTTTACCCGCTCGGCGATTTTAATCAGTAATTTGTCACCGACTTCATGGCCAAAGGCATCATTAACGTCTTTGAAACCGTCTAAATCGAAAAACAGTAAAGCGACATCAGAGTCGACACGTTTAGCTCTTGCAATTTCAACTCGCAGCAACTCTACAAAAAATTGCCTATTTGGTAAGCCGGTTAAACTATCAAAATTAGCTAATTTTTCCATCGCCTTTTGCTGGGATAAAAGGCGCATGGTGTAGTCTTTATTACGCTCCACCTCGGCATTGATAGCATCCATCATATGGCCAATATCATCACTGAGTTCAGCAACTTCGTATTTGCCATTAATATTGGGCTTTAAGGAATAGTCGTGCGTTCGCTTAACTTCATTGGCAAATTGGGATAGTTCGCTAAGAGGAGATAACAGTCGATTTAAAAATAGATACAATCCGAGCAGTGCTACTGTCACAATAAGAATTAACAAGGGAGAAATTTTCTCCAGCATTTGCCTTTTACTTTTTTCTAAGGGTTTATTTAGGTCATTCACAATGACCAAATAACCTTGGGCTAAACGCGTATCCCCAATCACCTTGAAGGCAATAAGCTGTGAGCGTTCGATTGTCATACCTATTGAATAAATATCTAAAAAATTAGCCAGAGAAGGCTTATTTTCTGTTTGATTTGGCTGCCCAGACTTTCCAAAATAACTGCTTAAACGTTCACCATCAACGGTAAAAATATGCGCAAATTTTACATTTTCATATCTGTCTAAACGCAACAAAATCGTGTCTAGTTCAATTTCATTATCGGAGGAGACTAAAACGCTAACCAAGTCGTTAGATAAATTTTCAGATAGGCCGTCCAAATCGGACTTAACTGATTCACGATAGAGAATTTCGTGTTGATTAATGGAAATAGTCAGCGAGAATAACGCTACGCTCAATGTTGTTATTACGATAATCAATATCAAAGGAACTTTGACGGAACTTATCATTGACAGCCTAGACTCCAAAATACGTTTTTCAGTTATAAATACAGAGAGCGCAAACGAAATAAATGTCGACAAACTAGCTGCCGGATAAAATGGAATATGTCGGTGCGATGCCCAAAGTAACCAATTACTTCAACGTTTCTCAGTCAATTCTGAAACGATAAAAGCGTTTAATAATCTTAGTGTAGTACCAAGACCTAACTTTCCTTTGAATAACCTTGTCGTAAATTTATATCGGGAGGTCTGCTACTTATGTTCCCCTCATGCCGCAGACACTACAACCGTTACATATTATGAAATAAAGCGGCGCAGATTACGACACACAATGAAACATTTTAATTTGTTTTATCCGGGCGTGTTGACTTTACATCCTTGGCAGAAGCAAACCCAAGGCAAAAAACAATGATAAATATTGACGTTGTTGTCAGCCCGGGTTAGCAGTTAGGCTGGTAGATATTGACTGACGAGAGCGTATCACGGCCAAAGTCGAGTAGATACGCTTATTGAGGGATGCTAATTGTATTAGAGCTGGTATTGAGAATATTATATGCTTTGAGCTCAGGCACATTCTGCCGCAAGTTTTCTTCGACACGATCTAACTCTTTAAATTTATTACAAAACCACTCAGCTTTTTGTTTCAAGGACTGTGCCTTAGGAGCCACATTCCGTTCAATAACGTTACCGACGTCTTCGAGTTTTTGCGCCAGTTCATCCACTTTTTGCTCAGTGTTTTGCTCACTTGCCACCAAACCGCCAATCGCCGATAAAATACCACCTACAGACGTGCTCATCACGTGTTCGATTTGCTCTTCAAGTTCGCGATCAACAAAATCATCGACATTTTCTAGACGACCTGGCCCCATATAATAAGTATCGTTAGCATGAATAAATTTCTCTCGGACACTTTTTTGTACCCGCTCTAGGGAGGCTTGGAGTTTTTGCTGACTTTTATGGTCTTTGCCCATGAGTCCCGAATAGACCTGCTCGACAGTATCAACAGCCAGTTCAACGCCTTCGTTTGCCAATAAAATCATTTTGGGTACGACTAGGTGCAAGCCCTTAGCAAGTTCAGCTAAATTTTGCTGTTGGTGTTCGTCGGGCAGTTCAATCCAATGACCACCCACCATAAGCTGGGAGTCACCATTGATCTGATACACTGTTCGGCTATTGTCAATAACCCGAATTTGCTGCTGGTTAATGACTAAACCAAAATTAAGGGCCACTTCACAGTCGAGATCTGCGTAAGCAGAGCCACAAAAACAACACAGAAGCAGAAATCTAAACGCCATAGTTTTCTCTAATAAATCTTTGTGCTTAGTTTGCCTTGTCAGCTAAAAATAGCAACGGAGGATCCGATAAGCTTTCGAAATACTAGGTTAATTTGCGGTTCGTACTAAACGGGTATACACAAATAGACTTTTTTCTTTAATTGAATTACTGCTATTAAAAAAGGCAATAACCCACGCTCGTTGGGGATCTGACACCGCCGGACTGGAAGTCCAAAAGTCATCGGCTGGGGTATTCGGAAAAATTTCAGTATTGATGGCAGGTCGCACACATTGACCTTCGGTAATGCTGGCCAATTCTTTGACGTTAGGAACTCGCCATCCTGTCTGATTCGCGTAGATATAACCATGGGCTGTTTGTAAGGCCTCTTGCCAATTTAACTCAAGCGCGTCCCCGGTGCAGCTCGCCGAAGCACTATTCCACGTTTGGCCCAAGCTGCAACGCATCCACATTAAGCCCAATCGACTGTCGGTTACCGTGCCATTTAGGTTTATCGTAAAGTTACTGCTAGGCGTGGTTTCATTAATACTTTCGAGGCAGGTTTGAGCCAATCCCGAGCATGACACGCATACCGTAAAGAATAAAAGACTGAGCTTCATCGACCTGCCCTCACCAAGCGTATAAACGCCACATTTGTTTTCATTAAGAAGTTGTCATTACCAGAGTTAAAGTCTACTGCCCATGCCGTACGTGAGCTATCAGAATCCGCACCATCAGCACTGGATTGATTGGTCCAATACCATGCTGGTGCTAAAGTCGATTCTGCGGTATTAGGAAAGTAGTCTGGGTCAATCATCGGCGGTGCTATTCGACCAAAATGCACGATCGACAGTAACTCTTGATGGCTAGGCATTCGCCAATCATTAAAGTTACACAAGCCAGCACTATTAACAGCAGCAACATAAGCGGCAGTATTACATTCAGTTAAACTACAACTTGCTAGTGTAGGACTTTGCGCACCGCTGAATTCGTCACCTTGCTCACTTAAATACCACGAATACGTATGAGCACTGCTATGTAAATCAGTAGAGGTTGCCGCTGATTTCACTTCCCAAATCAAGCCTGTGACATTATCTCTTACACACGACCATGTTTGTTGACTATCATCCACTTCATCACCAATGTTATCTAGGCGAGTAAAATCAAAGCCAGCATCTCCCCTGCCCGCTTTCTCAAGTAAACCATTTGTAGCGATAATGTCTTGACCACGCTGAGCATCTTGGCCAGGAAAGTCGTGTTGGTGTTCAGTGGTATTGGTGGAGTTGTTTGCTTGTAATAAGATGCCAGTGTCATTTAAAGGTCTGATCAATAAAGGGTTAATCACAACATTAACGGCATCCTCTACTACATTTCCCGAGGCATCGCTTACCGCTAAGGTAAATGTCATCGTTTGAGTAGAGCTAACTTTAGGTGCGACTCCATGAGTCCGTAATTGTTTAGGATCGCTGATCAATGGGTTTAATTCAGAATCATTTAGCCATTGGTAAAGCAAAGGACGCGCAGCCGCAACACTGGTACTCGCCTCACCCGCTAAAATAATAGACTCACCAGAAAACACTTGATGGTCAACTCCAGCATTAACTACCGGCACAGTATTACTGGCACTAAGAACACTAAGAGTAACGGAAGCACTGCCTTGTGCCCCTTCTTCATCTGTCACTGTTAGTGTAAAACTAAGGCTATTGTTATTATCTAAAACAGGACTGATAAACGCTAAGCTATCGCCATCGGTACTAATGCCACCTAAGACTTCCTCTCCGGCAGTTTGTTGCCACTTAAATTGCGTCACTGTTTGACTGCCATCTGAAGCATCGGTATCAAAGCTGGTACTACCATCAAGGACAACTTCAATACCAGCAGGAAACTGATTTAGCGCGAAACCCTGAATTTGATTGACCACGATTTGTGCGCTTGGTGCGATGTTGACAGGTAAAACCTGATATTCAACCGTATCTGAACCCTTGTTGCCATCCGCGTCGGTTACTTCCAAGGTAAATATGTAACTTAAGATACTTGTCGTAGTAGGCGTCACAAAACTAGCGGTTGCGACACTGGTATCTTCATGGGTAATAACTAAACTCGGGCTAGCGCGCCATGCATAGCTCAAAGGTTCAGTTACCCCAATTGCCTCTGCACTGAGGGTTATCGTGGTGTTTTCATCCACACTTCTATTACTGCCGGCATTAACAATGACCTTAGCAGCTGGAGAATTTGTATCACTATCTAATGATCCTCCCCCACAAGCCACTAACAACATTACAAAGCTCAAGAAGGCTAAACGGACCCCAGTTTTTTTGCTTAAAATTAAATTCATAAAATAAAACACAGTACGATTATCAGCGACCTTGGTTATGCCTATGCAGATTATGTACCAGATAAAGGTAAAAATGCGGACATTATCCACGGCAATAAAATAGCCGTAGCAACACCGTTGATACATAAGGCGACGGTAGCAAACGCAGTTGTTTTTTCTCCGAGGCTAATGGCATGGGCAGTGCCAATGGCATGACTTGCAGTGCCCAACGCAAGGCCTCGGGCACTACTATCATGGATATTGAATAGACGAAATATTGGTCCGCTGACGAGCACACCTAACAATCCGGTTAAGATGACGATCCCCGCAGCTAATGAGGGATTAGCGCCAATCAAACGGCTGGTATCAATTGCCAAAGGCGTAGTAATGGACTTTGTCAGCACACTTAACTGCAACCAGTCTGGGGCGGTGGCCGCATATAAAATTAGCCATGTCACTAAGGGGCCGGTCAGTCCCCCCACACAAATGATTAGGATCATTTTTATACCTGCTTGATGAATTAAGCGCAAATGACGAAAAATAGGGATGGCCAGTGCACAGGTCGCTGGCCCTAAAAGCCATGTTAACAAACCAACCTCTTGGGCATAAGCTTCGATGCTATGCTCAAACAAGGTTAAGATAGCAAGCATAGCGATGCTGCTTAGCACAATAGGATGCAACCATAGTAATGAACCCTTTAGGCGATTGATTTTCACAGCAAAAATATACGTAGTAATGGTAATCAACAGTAATACACTTTGAGTCAGCCAAGGTAATTCGCTAGCCAGCAAGTTAACCATCAGCTGAATCTCCGGAGCTCTTAAGCAGCAGCTTTTGCGCGAGCCATGCGGTCAATAACAAACTCACAACGGTGCTGAGCAATACCGCAAAAAGCAACAAGCCGAGCCAAGGACCAAGTTCACCAATAAATGCAGCGGCGCCTACTGTAACTGGAATAAATAACAGAGCAATCCAGCGCAACACCCAAGCACTGACAATAAACAATGGTGATGGAACTCGCTTGAGGATTAGCAAAGCAGCGAGCATCACAAATAAGCCCATTAAAGAAGGAGGAAGGTTTACATAAGGGCTCAAAAAATTGCCAACTAGCCAACTACAGATAAGAGCCACAAACGCGAGTGAAAGGTAAAACGTATGTGCCATAAAGACCTAAATTAAGCAGCTGAGTGAACCAGCCGCCCATCATCATACCTTAGAAAAATATCTCACCTAACCGGTTTTGATATCATCTAGGTGATATTTATCAATCAAAGAATAGAGTGTAGGACGGGTTACCCCAAGTAACTCTGCCGTTCTTGACATATTGTGCTCAGCTACCTGATACGCATTTCGAATAGCCCTGCTTTCAGCTTGTTCACGAACTTCTCGCAAGTTTAAAGTATCGATGGAGGGGACTTCATCATTGACACTTAAATTCAAGTCATCAGCTTGAATATGCGAGCCCTCAGCCATTATCACCGCAGCTTTTAATTTATTTTGTAACTCTCTAATATTGCCCGGCCATTTGTGCTGCGTCATTGCTTTGATCGCACTATCGCTAAAGCCTTTTATTTTAGTTTTAAATTCGTTGTTGTATTGGGCTAGAAAGGTTCTCGCTAATAAAATAACGTCGTTATTGCGCTCACGCAAAGGGGGAATATTAATGCTGATTTCACCGATTCGATAATATAAATCTTCGCGAAAAGTTTGCTCAGCCACCATGCTGGGTACGTCCCTGTGCGTTGCACAAATTACCCGAATATCCACCGGTATTTCACTGCGCCCCCCCACTCTTTCAATCACTCTTTCTTGTAAAAAGCGCAACATTTTAGCTTGTAAACCAATGGGCATATCGCCTATTTCATCTAAAAATAAAGTGCCGTTTTGCGCCGTTTCTATCTTACCAGGCGTGGTTTTGTTCGCCCCAGTAAAGGCGCCCTTTTCATAACCAAACAACTCACTTTCTAATAAATTCTCTGGAATCGATGCACAGTTAATGGCGATAAAAGGTTTATCTTTTCGTAAGCTGTGTTCATGAATACTGCGAGCAAAGACTTCTTTACCTGTACCGCTTTCACCTAGTAATAAGGTGCTGATATCAGTTTGCGCAATTCGTTCCGCTTTGCGGCTGGCGGCTAATATGCCTTCGCTTTGCCCAATAATTTTATCCATAGATGGGGCCACTGCGGCTAAGTGGCGGTTTTCCATTTCTAAATTAAAT
The DNA here is from genome assembly GCF_030730205.1 of Paraglaciecola sp. Taxonomy (GTDB): domain Bacteria; phylum Pseudomonadota; class Gammaproteobacteria; order Enterobacterales; family Alteromonadaceae; genus Paraglaciecola. The sequence continues at coordinate 48,659 of NZ_JANQVQ010000028.1, read as the reverse complement.
AAATTAATCGCGCGACTCACCAAAATTTGAATAGTGTCTGAGTCTATCGGTTTTTGATAAAAGTCGTATGCCCCAAGATTGATGGCTTTTAAGGCATTTTTTTTATCATTGTTGCCCGTTACTACAATAACTTTTGTTTGTGGTGCTAAAGATAAAATCTCTTCCAAGGTTTGCATGCCTTCAGTGGCATTAGCCGGATCCGGTGGTAATCCTAAATCCAAGGTCACCACTTTAGGTTCAAAACGTCGTAATTGCGCTATCGCGCTGCTTCTATCCTCAGCAAAAATGACTTCGTAACCGGCAAAGCTCCATTTCAGTTGCTTTTGTATTCCTAAGTCGTCTTCTACGACCAATATTTTTTCCATGTCTATGCCCTTCGAATCATTTCTTCATCATTAAATTGGAATGCGTAAAGTAAAGGTTGAACCCTGTCCTTCTTCACTTTCTACACTAAGTTGTCCACCAATCTTATCTAAGAACATTTTGGCATCAAAAGCGCCAATCCCCATTCCTGCGTTACCTTTTGTCGTATCAAAAGGCTTGAACAACCGTGTTTGAATAAACGCTTCACTCATACCACAGCCGTTGTCGACTATTCTTACCAGCATATATTTTTCATTGTCAGACTTATCCAAGATCACGTCAATTTGACCATCATCTCGAGTAGCTTGTTGTGCATTACTGATAAGGTGATACATCACATTGGCGAATTTTTCTTTGTCGAGTACCACTTCAGTCTCGTTGTTCACCGACACATTGGGTGTCGGATATAACGTAGCGCAACGTTGCTGCACAACTTGTTCAATACACTGAGACAATAACACGAGAGATTCAGAACTGGCCACATTGCTATGCTTTTCAGTCAATTGACTCAGCATTTTTTCCATTCTCGCTTTAGTATGATGCAATGTCTCAAAGGTATCTTCAATAAATTCAGGATTATTTTTATGCTGTTCAGCATTACATAAAATAAGGTCGATTTGCGCTAACACGTTTTTTAAATCGTGCAATACAAATGCTGACATGCGGGTAAACGCAGCAAATTGTGCATTTTCAGCCAACTCTTTAGCAGCCTGCTGATGAAACAAAAAGTTAGAGACTTGCGCCGTAACGGCATTGATGTAGTCACGTAGTTCCCAATTCAGCTTTTTAGTCGCATGCTGCGCCCCTAACATTACGGCCATCCCCCAAAATTCATTGTCTTTATACAAAGGCACAATGATTTGGAACCGAGCTTGATTGAGTAAAGCGTGATTAATTTTAAGCCCTTCATAATTGTGTGGATGGGTCCGCAGTTCAGTTAAATCAATGATCCAAGCCTTCTGTTTAAAAAACTCAGATAAAGTCAATAAAACGGTTTTTTCATCGTCATTTAAATCAGAGTGATCAACATCCGCTAGCTTGATCAATTCACCGTGCTGGTAACGCAGTAAACAGCCACTTTGATACTCTATTGCTTGTAAAAAGCCCCTCAAAGCAGTGAGATTTATCTCATTAATTTCAGTTTGCGGACTTTCTAAACACTCAGTTAATTTGACCCACTCATGGCGATAATCGAATTGATTGGCAAAAAAGTGTTTCGTAATAAAAACCTTAATACGAGTGCGAAAACTGGTAGACATAAACAGTGCAAGCAATAAGGTTAACGATAAAAATATCAAGACTACTTGGATGCTGGTGTCCCATTCGCCACCAATATATTTAACGACATAGCCCACCAACGCCATAAACAACAAATAGCCACCAGCCACCAGTAGCAAGGTACTATGCAACACAATATCTCTGGAGATATAAATTTCTACACCCCAGTTTTTGACCCGCCTGATAGCTAACACTAAAAGAGGAATGAGTGCAGCGTAAATAAAACCGCGAGAAGATAAATAGTAAACATGGACTTGATCGATCATTAACGCATTGGCAAAGGTCAAAAAATCAAAAATACTGATTACCGCTAAATATAAGATGAGAGGTTTGAGCGCCCAGCGATTGTCGCCCGATTGCCGGTAAATAACCTCCAACAAAACAAGAAACTCAAGGGCGATGGTGGTTTGGATTAAATACTGCCACGACTCTAACGAATGCCCCAGATAAGGGATCAGCATACCAAAGAGCGGCAAAGATACGATCAACCACGTTTCTTTGCGCGCCAAGACTTGTTGAATGTTTTTAAAGTTATCTTTAAGACAAGAGGCTAAAAACAATAACCAAAACAGGTTTTTGACATTATCAAAAAAAATGATTTTTTCGATAGACAACTCAGCGAAAAAAAACGGTACACCCGACCAGACACTGGTCGCTGCGGTCGCCAAAACCAATAAGTATTTTGCTAAACCAGACTTGCGTACCGTTAAGATCAACAGCAATAAAAATGCATATCCAATGGCACTAACGGCATAACCTACTACAGCTAACATATTATCGATCCTTGGCAGACTTCATGTTTTGGTTATTTACCTGATTGTTGCTTAGCGTTTCTTCAACAATAAACTGCCTATGGAATAACCAGCACCAAAGGAACACAACAAACCAATGTCACCACTGACCAAATCTTGATGATGCAAACTAAACGCGATAATCGAGCCCGCTGAAGCGGTATTTGCATAGCTATCTAATACAATCGGCGCTTCTTCAATGCTCGGCTCACGGCCCAGTAGTTTACGACTGATTAAAGTATTCATATTGATGTTGGCTTGGTGTAACCACCAACGTTTTATATGAGTAGAGTCTAATGAGTGACGTTGAAGATGCTCGCTAATATGCTCCACGGCCATCGGGCATACTTCTTTAAAAACTTTGCGCCCTTCTTGATGAAACAACATATCCGCAGCAAAGGGATTAGTGTCATTTGCTCGGCTAACATAGCCAAAGTTTGAACGAATATTGTTTGAATATGAAGTAACAGCCTTGGTACTCATGATTTCATAGACATGTTCGGCATTAGCGGTTTCTGCCGCTTCCACCACCATCGCCGTTGCTACATCACCAAAGATAAAATGACTATCCCGATCACAATAATTAACCTGCGGTGAGGTTAATTCTGGGTTGATGACCAATACGCCCTTAGCCGTTCCTGCTGCAATCATTTCATATGCTCGGTGCAAAGCAAATGTGGCAGCCGAGCAGGCTACTAACATATCAAAACCAAAGCCTTTTATTCCTAGCGCATCTTGTACTTCAATAGCTAAGGCCGGATAAGAGCGCTGCGTATAGGCACAAGATACAATCACAACATCAATATCAGCGGCAGTTTTATTGGCCGCTTCAAGGGCTTTTTTAGCAGCATAAATCGCCATTTCGGCTTGGTCGCTTAATTCTGTATCTAAGCGTGGCGCTATGCTGGGCCGCATTCGGTTGATATCTAAGATGCCTTCTTTGACATAGGCAAAACGACTGCGAATGCCAGAGGCTTTTTCGATAAATTCAGCGCTGGAAAAAGGCTTTGCACTGACTTCGCCACGTTCAATGGCGGCACTATTGTCTGTGTTGAATTGTTCAGCATAGGCATTATAAGCCTGAACCAATTCTTCGTTTGATATGCTATGTGACGGGGTCCACAGACCAGAACCGCTCATTACCACTGACGTTGCCATACTCAATCCCAAAATAAAAAATCATGCTAGGTTAACGTTTTAAATTGAAAATGTCATGAGCAAAAATGCCTCTTGTATCAAGCGAAATTGAGTCCTTGAACCCCATGAGGCCAGCATAAGCTGACCTCATGGGTAAATAAGCACGCAATCTTTCCTCGATAAGCGATTGTAGCCCCCTTAAAACAAGTAAGTGGTGACCGCACTCAACAATTGCTCTTTGTTATTTTTACCCGTTACGCAGGCTTTAACGTCTTTGTTTTTAAACACGTAGACTTTGTCATGAGTACCGATTGCACTGTTATCTTGGGCTTGGATGAAATCATTGAGAACAAAACTAATATTTTCATCATCGGGTAAGGCTTTTAAACCCGCGCCATAACGGCATAACATGGTACCCACGGTATCTTCAAAAGCAGCTAAAGATTGGCTATACAACTTTTGTCTCGCGGTTTCTCGCTCGGCAGCGACTTTACTTTGTTCTTGTGCCAGCTCTTCTGTGTATTTCTCTAGTTCTACCCGTTTGCTCTCGAGTTTTTTTACTTCACTAGCAAGTTTATTTAACTCTTTTTCAAGCTCTTTGCGACGTTCACCATCTGCGCTGCGTTTTTCAAACTCAAGATCACGACGGTTACGTTCATATTCTCGTTGCTCCCAGGCAAGATCACGTTGGCGCTCACTTAGCTCACGCATTTTATCGCGGGTGTCTTGTGCAAATTCACTGTCACGTTCAAAGGCATCACGAATGGCTTCTTCAAACTCCACCTCGTCAAAATCAAAACCAAAACCGGTGCCCGAATTATTAACCGGTGGCGCCACCGGCATGGCGGCTGAAATATCACTTAGCATATTGCCTAAATCAAAACCGAAGACCTTGCCATGGTTATTACTACTAATGCCAAAAACCACCCCTTGATTCGCTAAGTAAGTGACGCTATTGGCTCTGAATCTGAGTTCTTTATTATTGTTTTGACGTAACGAGGCTTGCAAAATATTCAGCATTATACCCAATTCGTTACGCACATCCTTTATGTTAGTAGGCGCTTGGGCATTCGCCTGAGTCATGGTCAAGCCCGCTAAGGTCATGGCTAAAACGGTATTTTTAAGGTTAAATTTCATGGGTATATCCTCACTCTTTATTGCTATTCAAACCCGATTGAGCGGGATTGGTATAGATATCTTGCTGTAATTGATTCAATTGACGAGCATAAAAAAGTTGATCGTCTGAGCGCTGTTCGTTAACAAACTTAATCAGCTCGGCAAAGTCTTCGCGTCTTTCCTTGCGGCTTGACGTCAATAAATATTGGGTCAACTGACTGCTCGCATCTAATTGTTGTTGTTGCAAAGATTGGGTAAACCGATTCATCGCCAGCTGTTGCTCGGTTTTGTACTCTTGCAACTTATCTTCTACTAACCGTTCAATTTGCAGCTGGCTCTGATTATCAGCAAAACTGATTGTCAGCGCGCCGTCATCAACCTTAATTTGTAAACCTGTCACCACCATCAACATGGCAGCCACAGACATGGCAATAGATAGACCAGACAGCCCTTGCCAATGCCACCATGGCGTATTTTTGACCTCGGTAAAACTTGCTGCACGATCCCAATGTGGCACATCTTGTTCAATAAAATGTTGAGCATGTACCGTTATGTTGTTCGCCGCCTCAACTTGTTGCGCAAAGACCTCATCATCTACACAGCGTTGCTCAAACATTAATCGTTGTTGTGCATTTAAACGACCGTCTAGCCACAGAGCAAGTAATTGCTCGTTGGTAACATCAGGCATAATCAACCTCCATTAAGGTTTTCAACTTTTCTAAAGCCCCATACATGCGGGACTTTGCGGTATTTGCCGACATGCCCGTTAGTTCGGCAATTTCATCAAAGGTAAATTGACCAAAAAATTTCAATTCAATCACCGTTTTTTGGGCTAAGGGCAATCGCTGCATCGCTTGGATCAGCTGCTTGTTTTCTTTGACACTATCAATATATTGTTCATTGGGGATTTGTTCAGACTCAATTTCTGGCACATCATCTAAGCCCTCCATAGGACGTTTACGACGATAGAATTCGATGCACCGAAAATGGGCTATACGAAATAACCAACTCTTAAAACTGCCTTCATGACGATACGTGGCAAGGTTTCGATAAACCGAAATAAATACTTCTTGCATTAGATCCAGGGCGTCTTCATTTTTGCCCGTCATCCTAATGCCATAGTTGTAAATAGATTTTTCGTAGCGCTTAAGTAAATTGACCCAAGCCTGTTTATTGCCTTGCAGTGCTTTCGCTATAAGCTGTTCATCGCTTTTCTCAAACACTGGTTAGTTTCCCTGTTTTTTAGGTTCACAGCTTAAGTCGAAGAGGATCAAAAAATAGTTTGAAAATATTAACTAAATAAACACTATTTTTTGACCACAGAGGACATTATCTTTCTAAGGTGGGAATTGGGATCAGAGGAGCCAGTAGATTGGCTAAATGGCGAAACAACCTCACCCGCGTTGTACCTGTACGCCACACCAAACCAATCTCTCGATAGGCTTTATCTTCCGCTGGCATCGAAACTAAAGGTGTGGTTTTCAAAATATGATGTTTAATGGCTAATTCTGGCATGAAGGTGTAGCCCAGTTTACTGTTCGCTAATTGCACTAAGGTGTACAGGCTACTGGCTGACAATGAGCTAACTTGGTCTTTATACGACAAGCCACAAGCACTGACCGCATGGCCGGTCATGCAATGTTCTTGTTGTAATAAAAATATACTTTCTTTGGGCAGGGCAGACACATCAAGCGGAACAGGTAAATTAGGCACTAAGTCACTGTGGGCAATTAAATGAAAAGGATCATGACCGAGTACTAATTGCTTACACCCCGGTGTTTCCATGGGTAAGGCTAATATCAATAAATCTAAGGCGCCTTCGTTTAACTGGCTTAATAAATTAGTGGTGGTGTCTTCTTGAAGTTGTAAAGTGATATCAGGCAAATTTTGTTTTATTTGACTGATCAAACCTTCAAATAAAAATGGCGCAATGGTGGGGATCACCCCTAACTTCAATTTACCAGCCTGCCAGTTTCCAGCACTTTGGGCAAAATCCACTAGCTCATGGGCATCAGTCAGTAGCGCCCTACTGCGTTCGACCAACTCTAAACCAAAAGGTGTGAAGACAAAGTTTTTATGGTCACGCTCTAATAATTGGGTACCAAACTGCTCTTCTAAATTTTGAATCGCGGTACTTAAGGTTGATTGGCTAATATGACAATGCTGGGCAGCACGGTGGAAATGTTGTTCTTGGTGAAGAATAACTAAGTAGTGTAAATGTTTAAGATTGGGCCATTTCATGAAAAACTCATCTATAAAAACGATTAGTTCGACAAGTTTAGATTAGTTTGGTAGATAAAAAAACACTTGAGTGAGAAATTTAAACTCAGAGGCGTGAGAGCAAATTGGCCCACTCGGTGAGCCACTCAATGAGCCACTCGGTGAGCCAATTTGCCATTACATGATCGTTCG
>NZ_JANQVQ010000028.1:0-41462 GCF_030730205.1 Paraglaciecola sp. | reverse complement strand
TGAGCCACTCGGTGAGCCAATTTGCCATTACATGATCGTTCGTTAAAAACTGACCTGAGTGCGCGCCCCCACCACATTGACCGAAAAATCTTGCGGCGCGCCCTCAACAATACCCAAGGCATCGCTGTACTTAATATGTCCGTAATTCACTAAAAATCTAACGTTATTAACCGGTGTCCAAATAAGTGAGGTCATATACGCATTTTGAGTACCGCCAACAATATCGGCGTCGACCAAGTCTAGACGGTCAAACCTGACATTAATTTGCCACGCGCCCATACCACCGGCACCCAAGGGTTCACTGACTTTCACCCCCTTGAATATGCCACCTTGATATTGGCGAGCATCATTTGTTAAAAAATAACCCGCCTCAATCGCACCACCAAAGAAAGATGCATCTTCAAAACCGTTTCTATCGAGCATTAATGAATACATTTCAGCCATGGCATGAAAACGATCAGCAATCAGGCCAAACTCTAGGCCCAAACCTGTTTCAGTGTCGGCACCGGCAATATTGTTGGTATTAATAAATCGAGTATCAACCGTGTGCACCATAGGGCGCGCACGATATCTGACTGTGTCAGTGCTTTCTGCGAGATTTCGCCAGTGCACTGATGCACCAACATGCCATTGCTTACCCTCTATTTTCGGGGCCAGATAGGCTCTTACATCAACACTGTGTGAGTTATTGCCGTCGTTCAAATTATCGATGTTATCGGTAAATACCCCACCTTCTAGATTAATATCAGCGACTTTATATGATGCTGAAATACCAACCTTACGTTCAAAACCAAAGGCATCAGTAAAGGCTGCTCGTTCAATAAAGCTTGTATCATTACTGCTGGATAATTCTTCTAAACCTTGAAAATTATTATGCTGGCCAATAATGATTTTTAATCCATCGCTTTTGTAATCAAGGTAAGCATCAGTTAACGTCGTGCCATCCAGAAAGTCAGCTTCCAATTTATAAGCGAAACCGCCTGGCATAGAGCCCTGAATACCAAGTCGTACCCGTCGAGCCTCATTAGAAAATCCTTCTCCGGGGATATCAATGCTCGATGGCACAGAAGAGAGGTTAGAAAAGTCATACAACATTCTGCCTCGTGGCTTAATACTCCACCCGCCCTGACTTTTTACTTCAGGTGCGCCCTTCCATTTCACCGACGTATCATTTTTAGTGCTTAGTTTTTTGTCTATTTCTACCTTGTCTGTTGCAACCGCATTTAGCTTGTCTTTTATGGCACTAATTTCTTGTTCTAATTGGTTAAGGCGTTCCAATAAAGCCGTGTCATTTTGTCCTTCTTTTTCTTGTGCAAGCGCCGTCAATGGCAAAGATAAGCTTAAACAAGCGGAGAAAAATGAAGTAAACACTATGTTTTTTTTAGACACGTCTCATTCCAGTTTTTGGCAGGATTTAAATTGCGCGCAATATAGACCAAAATGACTTAAATGACAATTTTATGAAGCTTTAATGAATTTTTTGTGACTTACTTTATAAGGATAAATGACAGCGAAAGGATGCCGTTTTTTGTCACTAAAAAAGGCCAGAAACGTTGTAACGTTCTGGCCTAGTTTTATAGCAATTCAGCCTAACTTTGACTGATTAAAAAGCGCGTTTTAGGCGGCAAAGATACCTTTAATCATGTAGAAGAACATAATTGATAAACCAGCACCTGCAGGAAGTGTTACCACCCATGAAATAACGATATTTCTTACTACACCTAAATTAAGTGCCGCAATACCTCTTGCCATACCTACACCCAGTACTGCACCAACTAAGGTTTGCGTGGTAGAGATAGGCAAACCGGTACCTGATGCGATAACCACCGTACTTGCAGCAGCAAGTTCTGCAGCAAAACCGCGGCTTGGGGTTAAATGGGTAATCCCATTACCAATCGTTTTGATAACTCGATGACCAAAAAGTGCTAAACCTGCAACAATACCAATACCACCTAGGGGTAATATCCACCATACTAAGGCTGATTTAGAACCGATTTCACCACCACTGTTGACAATACTGACTACAGCAGCCAATGGCCCAATTGCATTCGCCACATCGTTTGAACCATGGGCAAACGCCATACAACAAGCAGTAACAATCATCAGTACCGCAAAGACTTTTTCTACGTTGGCAAAGTGAGCAGCGCGACCTGCTTGCGGGTCAAACTTGAGTCGGTTAATAATAACCTTACCAATAATGGCAACCACAAGACCAATCGCAATTGAAATTAGGTAGCCAGTGCTGCTTTCAATGTGCAAACCAACATGGCTTAAACCTTTTTTGATGGTCACTAAAGACATAATAAAACCAGCCGCTGCCATGTAAAAAGGCACATAACGTTTGGCATTATCAAAAGGTTTTTCAGTATCAAATATCAGCTTTTGCGCACTTTGGAAAATTAAGTAAGCAATAAAGCCAGAAATAGCAGGAGTGACGATCCAACTTCCTACAATACCCGTTACTTTTGCCCACTCAACGGCATCAGAACTCACACCAATCGCCGCAAAACCAACGATTGCACCAACAATAGAGTGGGTAGTTGACACTGGCCAGCCTAAGTAAGAAGCGAAGGCTAACCAAATACCCGCCGCCAATAGCGAGGCGATCATACCGTATACAAGCAATTCAGGAGTATTGACAAAGAATGCAGAGTCAATAATCCCTTTACGGATGGTTGAAGTCACTTCGCCACCCGCCAAATAGGCGCCGGCAAACTCAAAAATCATGGCAATGAAGATTGCTTGTTTGATTGTTAAGGCTTTTGAACCTACCGAGGTTCCCATAGCATTAGCAACATCGTTAGCACCAATACCCCAAGCCATTAAGAATCCAACCGCAGCCGCAGCTACGATCAACATAAAACCGTATGTATTTAAAATATCCATGAAATGCGTCTCTTAATTGGCTAACATTAATTCGAGCCTAGAACCAACTCGTTCAGAAATATCGGCCAATTCGCCGACCCATTCAATAATACTGTACAAGAACATGACATCCACAGGATTAAGATTTTTCTCAATGGATAACAAGCTTCTGCGCAGCCCTATTTGTAATCTGTCTGTGTCATCTTCGATGCTGTCAAGACGCTCAATCATGTCTTCAACTAGTTTTACTTCACGGCCTCTAAAACCTGTTTCAAGTAATTCATCAAGTTCGTTTATCACTTGTTTCGCTTGGTCAGTGGCGTCTAAGCAACGTTGCAAATATTCAAGAAACTGGCTTTGTAACTGTTCAGGCACTGTTAACTGGCGGCCTAAAATTCGTCCAGAAATATCTTTCGCTTTGTTGGCTATTTTGTCTTGCTGAGTAAGCAAATCCAATACGTCTTGGCGTTGAATAGGCATAAAAATACCGCTAGGTAAATTTATCCGTAATTCACGCTTTATGGTGTCAGCTTGCTTTTCTAGTTTTGAAATGGCAGCTTGTTGCTCTTGCGCTGCTTTCCAATCTTCTGCGTAAACCGCTTCAAAAAAAGGCAATAAGCCCTGGCTGCATTGATGCACAAGGTTGATATGATCTTCTAATGGCTTTAATGGTGATTTTGCAAACACCCCTAAGAAAGAATTCATTGGCATAATTTACTTTTCTCTTTAGTTAAGTTGATGCTTAAAACGAATAAACACGCACCACACCCTTGGACGCGCATTCTATTACAGAAATAAGACACTTTTGTTACAGTGAACAAATTTTTCTAAATTTAAAACTCTCGTCATAATAATTCACTGCGTTTCCGTGGCTTGCTAAGATAGAAACTCATCAGTATAGAGGGTTGGTAGACCTTCTTAATAAACAACAAATTAAATTACATCCCATAGTAGCAAGATTAAGTTATGCTTTTATGTCATTGATAAACTAATCAAATTAATAGGATATAAGATGAAACCATTGATTTTTACCTTAGTTGGCCCCGATAAACCGGGTTTAATCAGCAACCTATCTAAAGCCGTCTACCAAAGAAATGGAAATTGGCTAGGCAGTAATTTTTCACATATGGCCGGGCATTTTGCCGGTTTTGTGCACATTGATTTGCCAGAAGACAAACACGCCGAACTGATTGAATTATTTAGCCAACACCCTGATCTGCGTATCCATTTAGTCTCGGCTCAAACAAGCCAATTAAAGAACCAACAAACCGTTGAAATTACTATCATGGGAAATGACAAAGCAGGTATAGTGCAAGAGCTAACGCGAGTCCTAAATCAGTTTAACTTGAATATTGTTAAGTTTGATTCGAGTTGCACCAGCGCCCCCAACTCAGGTAGCCCGCTTTTCAATGCAAAAGCCATTGTCGAGATTGCACCAGAGGTTGACTTGTCTAATTTACGTGACGCACTTGAAAATATAGCCAACGACTTAATGATAGACGTGGACTTAGTTTAATTATTAGCTGTGCTGTCATCAAAACGTCACATTCTCACCTGAGGATCGACGTTTTGTCTTATGACGGATAAATTGAATAGAACCATGCCATTACAAACCACTACCTACTATCCAAGAGAACTAAGCTGGTTAGCATTTAATCAACGCGTATTACAAGAAGCGGCTGATAAAAAAAATCCCATCATTGAGCGAATACGCTTCTTAGGTATTTATTCAAGTAACATGGATGAGTTTTATCGGGTCCGCGTTGCTGATGTGAAACGTAAGATTTACATTCATTTAAACGAAGGCGATACACAAAAAGCCGACGACACCAAATTGTTGATGGAAAAAATTCAACAACGGGTACTCGTGATGACCAAAGATTTTGATCGAGTATACGAAGACGTTGTTGCCCGTTTAGCCCGCTATCGTATTTATTTACTCGATGAGAAAGATTTAAACCCCTTTCATACGCAGTGGTTGCGAGACTATTTCAAAAATAAAATTCTACGGCATATCGCGCCTATTCTGCTGGATAACAAAGTAAAATTAGTGTCTCGATTAAATGATTCAGCCACCTATTTATATATTGGTATTTATAACGAAGGCAAGCCCACTAGTTATGCCACTATAGAAGTTCCCACTCAGGTTATGTCCCGCTTTGTGGTAATACCCCCTGAAAAAAGCCGTAAGAAAAAATACATTATTTTGCTCGACAATATTATTCGGCAAAACCTTGAGAGCATTTTTAAGGGCTTTATCAAATTTGATAAATTAAGCGCTTATTCATTTAAGATGACCCGAGATTCAGAATATTCGATCAATGATGAAATTGACGAAAGTTACGTAGATAAGATGTCTGACAGTATGAAACAACGTTTAATCGCTGAGCCTGTGCGCGTGGTTTACGATGGTCGAATGCCTGAAGACATGCTGAAAGATTTGCAAAAACGTTTAAAGATATCGTCGTTTGACAGCTTGATCGCCAGCGGTGCCTATCGTAACTTTAAAGACTTTATCGGTTTTCCTAATATCGGCCGTGAATATCTCGAAAACCCTATACTACCGGCGATGACAGCGACTGACTTTGCAAAATACGACACGGTATTTGAAGCCATCACCGCCAAAGATATTTTGTTGTATTACCCCTATCATCGGTTTCTACACTTCACAGAATTTGTGCGCCAAGCGGCCTTTGACCCGCAAGTCAAACATATTCGGCTGAACATTTACCGTGTTGCCAGTAAGTCACGGGTCATGGGTTCGTTAATTGACGCGGTGGATAACGGTAAAAAAGTCACCGTCGTGGTTGAGCTACGAGCAAGATTTGATGAACAAGCCAATATAGAATGGTCAAAAACCATGACCGATGCGGGTGTTAAAGTCGTATTTGGTATGCCAGCATTAAAAATTCACAGTAAGGTGTGTGTGGTAAGCCGCGAAGAAAATGGCAAATTAGTCAATTACGCGCATTTAGGCACTGGCAACTTTAACGAAAAAACCGCCAAAATATACACAGACTTTAGCCTATTTACGCGTAATCCTGAAATAACAGAGGAAGCTGAAAACCTCTTCACCTTTATTCAACAGCCCTACAGGCGCGTGAAGTTTCAGCATTTACAAGTATCACCTATTAATGCGCGGACTAAAATTCAGTTGCTGGTTCGCCAAGAAATACAAAATTGTAAAGAAGGCCAAAAAGCCGAAATTTTTCTCAAATTAAATAACTTAGACGATGAATTGCTGATTGACGATTTGTATAAGGCAAGTCAAGCAGGTGTGAAAGTAAAGGCTATCATTCGCGGGATCTGCTCATTGATCCCAGGGGTAAAAGGCTTAAGCGAAAATATCAGTATCATTAGTATCGTTGACCGCTTTTTAGAGCACCCTCGGGTCCTCGTATTTGAAAATGGAGGCGACAGAAAAGTTTTTATTTCGTCAGCTGACTGGATGACCCGCAATATGGACAATCGAATTGAAGTAGGTTGCCCGATTTTTGACCCTGATATTAAAAATCGCATACTAAACATTTTAAATATCCAATGGCATGATACGGTTAAGGCCAGAGTCATTGATGCCGAGCAAACAAATAAATATGTTAAACGCGGCAATCGCAAACAAACTCGTTCGCAAGTTGCAATTTATGACTACCTAAAAGGGTTGGAAACAAAACAAAATGCTAAATCTGAATAACGCCTTTGACACCGTTGAAGTAAGAGAGTCCCTAAAAGTGGCTGCGCTGGATCTTGGTTCCAATAGTTTTCACTTAGTAGTAGCGCGCATTGTCGCAGGCTCAGTGCAAATATTGCATCGGGTCAAACAAAAAGTGCGCCTTGCTGATGGGCTGGGTGTTGACGGCGCATTGTCAGAAGAAGCCCAACAACGTGGCCTCGATACGCTTGCCACTATTGCAGAAAGTCTGCAAGATTTTGCACCTGAGTCGGTAAGAGTCGTCGCCACTCATACCCTAAGAAGAGCGAGTAACGCAAAAGAATTTCTGCAGGCAGCCAAAAAAGTCTTTCCCTTCCCCATTGAAGTGATTTCAGGGGCTGAAGAAGCCCGTTTGATCTACCAAGGTGTGGCACACACCAATCATCAAACAGGCCAACGCCTTATCGTGGATATTGGTGGTGGGTCTACCGAATTTATTATTGGTGAAGGATTTGAGACCAAAATTTTACGTAGTTTGCAAATGGGCTGCGTGAGTTACACCAATAAATTTTTCAAACAGGGCGAAATCAAAGCTAAGTTTTTTACCAAAGCCATTACTAGCGCCCAGCAAGAATTAGAACTCATCGACAAGAAGTTTAATCAGATCGGTTGGAAAGCCTGTATAGGCACCTCTGGCACCATTAAAAGCATCATTGAGCTGGCCTCTCAACTAGACTCCACCAATCGTGAAAACTGCGTGTCGTTGAGTGACTTAAACGTACTGATGGACCTATGCTGTGCGGCGGGTAACAGTAAAGATTTAAAATTAGAAGGTTTGAGTGATGACCGTCGCCCGGTTTTTGCAGCGGGATTGTCCATTCTAATTGCCGTATTTAAGAGCTTACACATTACTGAAATGGAGTTTTCATCTGCGGCGCTGCGTGAAGGTGTTTTATATGAAATGGGCGACCAGTTAGCGCAAAAGGATATTCGCCAGCGCAGTGCTGAAAGTTTAGCGGTGCGATATGACGTAGATATCGAACAAGCAAAGCGGGTTTTAAATACAACCATGGATCTATTTCAACAGGTTCGCAAAGGTTGGGATATTAATCACCCTGAGTTAAAAAGTCTGTTGGGTTGGTCTGCCCTACTGCACGAAGTTGGTTTACACATTAATACTCGTGGTATTCAACGCCATTCGAGTTACATTCTGCAAAATATTGATTTACCCGGTTTTGGCCAAGAGCAGCAAAGTATTCTGGCCACCTTGGTGCGTTTTCATCGCAAGAAAATCCGTAAAGCAGACATCGTAGAATTTACGTTGTTACAACAGAGCCAAGTACTGAAGTTAATTACCTTGCTCAGAATTGGGGTGTTATTGAACATAAAACGTCAAGATGACATCTTGCCTGAAATTAAAATAACGGCACTAGACAAGAAAATTACCCTACACCTGCCTGATGATTGGCTGAGCCAAAAACCGGTCTTTAGCGCTGATTTAGAAAGAGAACTTGAATATCTAAAAGATATTGACTTCAAGCTTCACTATTAGGCATTCAAAGCAAAGTGGAGTTAACGACCCAGAAATTCGTCAATTAGCTCCGCTAGCCTGTCTTGTAAATGCTCTTCAAAGTCATCCAGTTCCTTGCCAAATACCCGTAAATACTTCTGCGCTTTATCGTGATCCAAGCGTTTATTGTTAGTTTTGTATTCGGTTTCAAGTAATGACTTATCAAAGCGCGGTGTGATAACCCAACGAACAAAGTCAGAATCCAGCGTGGCAACGTCTTGCTTGGCAAACTTACAAAATTTTTCGATGTGATCGATGCCATCAGGCCCCAAACAACCAGGCTCAACCCGAAACGTTACTGTCAGCTTTTTATAAAGTGGTAAGGGCAAATCAACATTCATAAGGGATAATTACTTTCACTTTGGGTTAAATTACTATCATCTCAATAATAGCGTAATTATTTCATCTTAAAAGCTTAAAATAACTGAAACTACTGAAAAAACAAGTAAGTAGAAGTAGACTGAACAGCCTGCGGACATAAAAAAAGCCGAATGAGATCCGGCTTTGTTCATGCTTCTAACAAACTAACTAGCTGCGCGATGCCTGATAAATACTTTCAATGGTCGCGTCTAGTACGCTATCAAATTCTGCATCAGACTGCTGGGCACTCACACCTTCAGTTAAGGCACGAGAAAAACTGGCAATCATGCCTTTATTTTCTGTTAGGCGCTGATTGGCTTCTTCACGGTCGTAACCACCAGATAAAGCCACCAGCTTCAACACTTTAGGATGACTTACAAGCTCTGCGTAAAAGTTAGCCGTTTCTGGCAAAGTCACTTTAAACATCACTGGAGTATCTGCACTTAATGAATCTAGGTGCTTCAATATGGCCGCCTTTAACATTGCCTCAGCGGCTGCTTTTTCAGGGCTGTGAATATCAATTTCAGGCTCTAAAATTGGCACGAGGCCCGCAGCCAAAATTTGCTTTCCAACCTCAAATTGCTGAGCAACGACTGCTTCAATACCGGCTTCGTTGGCTAACTTAATCACTGAACGCATTTTTGTACCAAAGACGTTTTGCTTATTTGCTTTGGCTAACAGCTCGTCTAAGTTACTAATGGGCTTAAGTAGCTGAGTACCATTTACTTCATCTTGTAAGCCTTTATCTACCTTCAAAAAAGGCACAACGTGTTTATCTTGCCACAAGTATTCTGCTGATGGTTTACCAGCAATTTCTCGGTCTAAGGTATTTTCAAACAAAATGGCCCCTAACACGCGGCTCCCATCAAACGCTTTTGACGTTACGATACGGGTCCTCATGTCATGCACCTTGCGGAACATTTCTTCATCACCATTGTAGTCAGATTCCATGACACCGTATAAGCGCAACGCCTTTGGTGTACTCCCTCCGCTCTGATCCAATGCCGCAATAAATCCAACTTGCGACTTAATTTTTTCAAGCATGTCCAATTGTGCTGGTGATGCCATGTAGTGCACTCCTTCTTTTTATTTAAAGCCGATAGTAGAACGGCTCGTAGGTTACATAGGTTAGTAGTTGAGGACTCAAGCCCTTCTTTTTATAAATTTCTTACTGACTTAAGCCAGTTTTTATTATTTTTTTGCCGCTCGAGCTTCGAGCATAGCCACTGCGGGTAAAGTCTTACCTTCAACAAATTCTAAGAAAGCGCCGCCACCAGTAGAGATATAAGAGATCTGATCTTCTAAGCCCCATTTATCTATGGCCGCTAAGGTATCACCGCCACCGGCAATTGAAAACGCGTCACTTTGGGCAATAGCCCGAGCGACCACTTCTGTGCCTTTAGCAAAATTATCAAATTCGAATACACCACATGGGCCGTTCCACAATATGGTTTTAGCACTTTTAAGTACTTCAGCAACATGAGCTGCAGTTTGTGGACCGTAGTCCATGATTTCTTCGTCATCTAACACTTCATTTACCAGCTTCACTTCAGCCGGTGCGGTATCAGAAAACTCTTTACCAACTCGCACATCAACCGCTTCAGGAATATCAAGATTCGCCATTAATTTTTGTGCTTCTGGGATCAAGTCTTTTTCATACAAAGACTTACCCACATTGTGGCCACGAGCCGCAATAAAGGTGTTTGAAATCCCACCACCGACAATTAACTGATCAGCAATTTTAGATAAAGCGTCTAACACCGTTAATTTGGTTGATACTTTAGAACCACCCACTACCGCCACCATAGGACGTGCAGGGTTACCAAGCGCCTTCCCTAAAGCCTCTAACTCGCCAGCCAATAATGGACCAGCACAGGCTACAGGTGCATACACGCCAACACCGTGAGTAGACGCTTGCGCACGGTGGGCCGTACCAAATGCATCCATTACGTAAATATCACATAAGGCAGCATATTGTTTTGCTAAGACTTCGTCATCATTTTTCTCGCCTTTGTTAAAGCGCACGTTTTCCAAAATAACCACTTCACCGGCTTGCACTTCAAGGCCTTGCAAATAGTCTTTTTCTAAACGCACGGGGCACGAAAGCGCGTCTTGTAAATAATTGACAACGGGAAGTAATGAATACTCTTCTTCAAACACACCTTCGCTTGGTCTGCCCAAATGCGACATCACCATGACTTTGGCACCTGCTTCCACGGCAAGTTTTATAGTGGGGATAGCTGCGCGTAGACGTGCATCAGAGCTCACTTTTCCGTCTTTAATCGGCACGTTAAGGTCTTCTCTTATTAAGACTCTTTTACCCGCTAGTTCAAGTTCGCTCATTTTTAAAATAGACATACAGTACCTTCTTGATATTTAAATTAAATCGAAAACGTGTCAGCTTATTCGCTGGCAAACATGGCCAATGCTGTATCTAGCATTCTATTGGCAAAACCCCATTCATTGTCACACCACACTAAGGTTTTCACCAATTGCTTGTGGCTAACCCGTGTTTGATTGCCATCCACAATACACGAATGAGGGTCGTGGTTAAAATCTACTGATACTAAGGGCTCTTCGGTATAATCCAGTATTCCCGCTAAGCGCCCTTTTCTTGCTGCTTTGAGGGCAGCGTTAACCTGCGCTATACACACTTCGGTGTCCAAGGTTACGCTTAAATCCATCGCGGTAACATTGATGGTGGGCACGCGCACAGCTATCGCTTCAAATCGACCCGCGAACTTGGGCAAAATACGTTCTATGCCAATTGCTAACTTGGTATCAACCGGAATAATAGACTGGCTTGCTGCTCTTGTTCGGCGTAAATCTGGATGATATGCATCAATAACTTGTTGATCATGCATGGAAGAATGAATTGTAGTGATCGTACCACTGAGCACGCCGAAGGCGTCATCCAATACTTGTATTACTGGCACAATACAATTTGTGGTGCATGAACCATTAGAAACAATGCGATCGGTGGGTTTGAGTTGATCTTCGTTGATGCCAAAGATCACCGTTGCGTCCATGTCTGCGCTACAAGGCTGAGAAAACAATACTTTTTTAGCACCTTGGTTTAGATGAGCAAGCCCTGCTTCACGATCGCCATACACTCCGGTGCATTCAAGCACAAGGTCGATGTCTAACCTTGCCCAAGGGAGTTGCTCAATCTTATGGTGTTGGAATAATTGAATAGTATCACTGCCCACACGCAAAGCTTCATCGTGCAGATCCACCGGGATCCTAAAACGTCCATGAGACGTGTCATACTTCAATAGGTGAGCAATCCCTTGGGGTGAGGCAATTTCATTAATAGCCACTATTTTTATGTGCTGATTTAGCCCTGTCTCATACATGGCCCTCAGTACATTGCGTCCTATTCGGCCAAAACCATTTATTGCAATTCTCAGCATAATACTCGTAAATAATTCATTGGTTTATTCAACCAAAATGATATCCCTTGAACTTGATTTTACTGCGTTGACTACTGAGCCTAAAAACAGAAAAAACAAAGGCGCTTGAAAGCGCCTTAGGATATAGATTTATTAACTTTACTGAAAGCCATTTAACGACTAATTCAATAAGCCTTTGGCTGCCGTAACGACCGCGTCACTGGTAATCCCGAAATGTTTCATCAAAGCACCACCTGGGGCTGATTCACCAAAAGTCGACATACCGACTATTGCACCATCAAATCCAACGTATTTATGCCAAAAATCGACATGTAAAGCTTCAACGGCAACCCGTTTAGTTACCGCTTTGGGTAATACCGACTCACGATAAGCCGCATCTTGTTGATCAAACAAGTTCGTGCTTGGCATGGATACCACACGCACTGCAACACCTGACTCCGTTAAGGCGGCTGCAGCTTCAACCGCAATACCCACTTCAGAACCTGTCGCAATCAAAATAACGTCAGGTTGTGTAGTACAATCAACCAGTACATAACCACCTTTTGCCACATCAGCAAGCTGAGCAGCAGTGCGAGACTGCGCCGTCAAACCTTGGCGACTGAATACCAATGCAGAAGGTCCAGAAGTACGCTCTAAAGCAGATTTCCAAGCAACCGCAGTTTCAGCACCGTCACAAGGACGCCAAGTATTCAAATTGGGCGTTAAACGTAAGTTTGCAACTTGCTCAATAGGTTGATGCGTAGGACCATCCTCGCCTTGGCCAATTGAGTCATGGGTGTAGACAAATATGTTGGGAATGCCCATTAAAGCTGACATTCGCACAGCGTTACGTGCATATTCCATAAACATAAGGAAAGTCGCACCAAAGGCTCTGAAACCGCCATGTAAGCCAATCCCGTTCATGATTCCGCTCATACCAAATTCGCGAACACCATAGAACAAATAATTACCACTGGCATCGTCAGCAGAAATACCTTTCGCTTCTTTCCACAGAGTCAAGTTAGAGCCGGCTAAATCAGCAGAACCACCAATCACTTCTGGTAACAAGGTAGCAAAGGCTTGGATACAGTTTTGTGAGGCCTTACGACTGGCAATATTTTCGGCTTTGGCTTGAGATTCAGCAATAAAGGCATCGGCTTTTTCGCTAAAGTCAGCAGGCAATTCCCCGCTTAAACGACGAGACAATTGCGCGGCTAATTCAGGGTAAGCTTGCTCATAGGCTGCAAATTGTTTGTTCCAAGCAGCTTCTTTTTCGGCGCCTTGGCTTTTTGCGTCCCAGCCAGCATACACATCAGCAGGAATTTCAAAGGGGGCGTGTGGCCACTTTAAAAACTCACGAGCAGCGGCTATTTCTGCATCACCAAGAGGGGCACCGTGGCAATCATGGCTACCTGATTTATTAGGTGAGCCAAAACCGATAATGGTTTTACAGCAAATCAAAGTAGGTTTATCGCTTACCGCTTTTGCCGCTTCAATTGCACTAGCAATAGCAGCAGGATCGTGCCCATCAACATCAGCAATCACGTGCCAGCCATAAGCTTCAAAACGCGCTGGTGTGTTATCAGTAAACCAACCTTCTACATGACCATCGATAGAAATACCGTTGTCATCCCAAAAAGCAACTAACTTGCCAAGGCCTAAAGTACCGGCCAATGAACAGGCTTCGTGAGAAATACCTTCCATTAGACAGCCATCGCCTAAGAAGCAATAAGTGAAATGATCAATGACGTCATGGCCTTCGCGGTTAAACTGAGCTGCTAAGGTTTTTTCAGCAATCGCCATACCGACCGCATTACTGATGCCTTGTCCTAGTGGACCCGTTGTCGTTTCAACGCCAGGTGCGTAACCGTATTCCGGGTGACCAGGTGTTTTAGAGTGAAGTTGACGAAAGTTTTTTAACTCTTCCATCGGTAAATCATAACCAGATAAATGCAGCAGTGAATACACCAACATTGAACCATGGCCGTTAGACATGACAAAGCGATCACGATTGTCCCACTTAGGGTTAGTCGGATTATGGTTTAGAAAATCACACCATAACACTTGTGCAATATCAGCCATCCCCATTGGGGCTCCCGGGTGACCAGAATTAGCTTTTTGCACAGCATCCATGCTTAGCGCTCTAATGGCGTTGGCAAGTTCTTGACGTTGGGGCATGTTGTCTCCTGACGGTAAATTTGAAATCAAATTAATAAAGTAAATAAAAAGGAATAGATCCGATTGGCTTGGCATTTTGTATTAGCCTACCAACAACTTCAATGCTTTTCATATAACAAAAGGTTGTTTTGACGTGACTTTATTTCTCTAAATTTCCTCGCATTAAAAAAGACGTTTGGACGTCTAGATGGAAAGACTGGTAATTTATTGAACATTAGGTAAAATACCGAGCTATCAAGTCGATAAAACAAAATCGAACAAAGTAAGGCCCATTATGACAACACATTTATTTACCTCAGAGTCTGTTTCTGAAGGACATCCGGATAAAATCGCTGACCAAATTTCTGACGCGGTGTTAGACGCTATATTAACGCAAGACCCACGTGCCCGCGTAGCCTGCGAGACTTTTGTCAAAACCGGCATGGTATTAGTCGGTGGCGAAGTCACTACTTCTGCTTGGGTTGATATCGAAGAAATCACCCGTAAAACAGTAAAAGAAATTGGCTACACGCATTCTGATATGGGTTTTGATGCTGATTCGTGTGCCGTTTTAAACGCCATCGGTAAACAATCGCCTGACATTAATCAGGGCGTTGATCGTACTTCTCCAGAAGAACAAGGCGCTGGTGACCAAGGATTGATGTTCGGATACGCCAGTAACGAAACTGACGTGCTCATGCCCGCACCCATCACGTATTCTCATCGTTTAGTAAAACGCCAAGCAGAGGTCAGAAAAAACGGAACTTTAAACTGGTTACGTCCCGATGCAAAAAGCCAAGTGACGTTCGTTTACGAGAATAATCAGCCTGTGGGTATTGATGCGGTTGTCCTTTCAACCCAACATTGCGATTCAATCAGTACAGCTGACTTACGTGAAGCGGTCATGGAAGAAATCATCAAGCCTGTGCTACCAGCAAAATGGTTAACAGCAAAAACCAAATACTTTATTAACCCAACGGGTCGTTTTGTTATTGGTGGGCCAATGGGTGATTGTGGTCTTACGGGTCGAAAAATTATTGTTGATACCTACGGTGGTATGGCAAGACACGGTGGCGGTGCATTTTCAGGTAAAGACCCTTCAAAAGTGGATCGTTCTGCCGCTTATGCCGGACGTTATGTGGCTAAAAATATCGTAGCTGCTGGCCTTGCTGACCGTTGTGAAATTCAGGTTTCTTATGCGATTGGTGTTGCCGAACCCACCTCCATTAATATTGAAACCTTCGGTACAGGTAAAATATCTGAGGCCAAATTGATTGAGTTGGTGCGCGCTAATTTTGACTTGCGTCCCTATGGTTTAATTAAAATGCTGGACCTTGAACGCCCCATCTACCAAGCGACGGCTGCCTATGGACACTTTGGCCGTGACGAGTTCCCTTGGGAAAAAACCGACAAAGCAGAATTACTAAAAGCCGGTCTATAAACTTTATGCTAGGGCCAATTAGGTCAAAGTTTATTACAACAACGCCTCATTGATGAGGCGTTTTTTATAGTGACGGGTATTCTTTGGCCGCTTCAATGCAGCTCTCCATTGGGCGCTGGGTTAACCTTACATCACCCGCTACTCTGACACTAACGCACTCCCCTACTGCACCGGATTTTTTACCGACAATCACTGTGACCACATCACCATCTACTGCTTTTAACTGATATTCATAACCTTTAGAGCTGCCTTCAAAAATCGCGGCAAACAAACCGCCTACTAGAGCCCCAGCTATGCCGCCCGCAATCATATCTTCTTTGTCGCCATCAGAGCCTTCAATTACACCACCTATTGCACCAACGGCCATGCCTTCGCCGATATAGGATTTAAATCTAACTTTTTTTACCTCTTGCACATAAGCATAAAATTCAGTTACAAACTGGTTCTGGGCTCTTCGATCCACATCAGTGGAATTAGCACAACCAACCAATAGCGACCCTAAGAGAAAAACACCTACGTAAGCCAATTTGTTTTGCATATATCGTCCTAGTTTTTTTAACACTCACCTATCCTAAGCAGCAAAATAATGAAACTTGCCTGAACATAAGCTTAACGACTTATCCGAATCAATGTAATATCAAGACACTTAGTTATTCAATTGGAGTCAATATTTTGATGAAGTTTTCTCGGTTTGTTACTTACGCTGGCTGTTTAGTTTTATTAACCGCATGTGCCAAATCTCCTATGGGTAGAAACCAGCTCAAACTCTATTCAAATCAACAACTAGCCGGAATGGGACAACAAACCTTTGACGGAATGAAAGCCGAACAAAAAGTATCCAGCAAAGCAGTGACTAACGAATTTGTCAATTGTGTCGCTAACGCGATTACTAAACATGTGCCCAACTCAGTATTTAATGGCCAATGGGAAGTGGTGGTATTTGACGATCCACAAGTAAACGCATTTGCCTTACCAGGAGGAAAAATTGGTGTTTACACGGGCTTATTGGCGGTTGCAGAAAACCAAGAACAGCTGGCAGCGGTTATAGGTCATGAAGTAGGCCATGTTATTGCCGAGCACGGTAACGAAAGGATGTCGAGTAGTACCTTAATAGGTATTGGTATGGAAGCCACCAATGCCTTGTTGCAAGCCAATGAGATTGCCAACAACAACTTAATCATGGCGGCAATCGGCGCAGGCGTGCAAGTAGGTGTGCAATTACCCTTTAGCCGTACCCATGAAAGCGAGGCTGACTTAATCGGTTTAGAGCTCATGGCCCAATCTGGTTTTGCGCCTGGTGAAGCCGTGAAACTGTGGCAAAACATGGCAAAAGCCAGTGGTGATCAACGTCAACCAGAGTTGTTATCTACTCACCCCTTACCCGCTACTCGGATTAGCAATATCGAGCAACACTTGCCTGCCGCGGTGGCTATGTTCAATAGCGCTTCTGATAAACCTAAGTGCAAGAGGTAATTGGCTTAATTTGTAACAAAATGCAAAAAAATTGTACACATCGTGATCATCAGATAAACTCGCGACAGAATGTTTAACGTTTAAACATTCATTAAAACGAATAAGAAGGATGTTTAAATGAGTTTTATGTCAGAGTTTAAGAAATTTGCAATGAAAGGCAACGTGGTCGACATGGCGGTCGGTATTATTATCGGTGCCGCTTTTGGTAAGATCGTTGCTTCTTTCGTTGGTGATATTTTAATGCCGCCTCTTGGCCTAGCCCTTGGTGGAGTGAACTTTACTGATTTGGCTTTTGTATTAAAAGAAGCCACAGCAGAAAGTCCCGCGGTCGCAATCGCTTGGGGTAAATTTGTTCAAACTGTAATAGACTTTGTTATTATTGCATTTGCGGTTTTTGTGGGTGTTAAAGCGATGAACTCGATGAAAAAGAAAGAAGAAGCTGCTCCGGCTGCTCCAGCTGCACCACCTAAGCAAGAAGTATTACTTGAAGAAATTCGTGATTTGTTGAAAAAATAAAACACTAATTGATTTATTAAGCCAGATTCGGCGACGAATCTGGCTTTTTTTGATCTTACGATTCGGTTTTATGTAAATGCACATCCATTTGAGGATAAGGAATGCTAATGCCTTCTTCGTCAAATCTTAATTTTACCGCTTCGGTGAAATCAAATTTAACTGCCCAGTAATCTGATGAATTAACCCAAGGGCGCACAACAAAATTAACACTGCTATCAGCTAATTCAGATACTGCAACCGTTGGCGCTGGATCTTTCAGAATACGCTCATCAGCAGCAACCATTTCCTTCAATATTTCTTTGGCTTTTCTTAAGTCACTGTCGTAACCAATGCCAACAACCATATCAACTCGACGAGTCGGTTTAGCTGAATAGTTAACAATGTTGCCACCGTAAATAGACCCATTTGGTACGATGATTTCTTTATTATCGCCCGTTGTCATCACGGTAGTAAAAATACTGATGCTTTTTACGACACCCGCTGTACCACCAGCCTCAACAAAATCACCGGCTTTAAAAGGACGGAACACCAACAACATCACACCCGCCGCAAAATTTTGTAGTGAGCCTTGTAACGACAAACCAATAGCTAAACCAGCTGCACCTAAAATAGCCACCAAAGACGTGGTATCAACGCCTAAACGATCGAGTGAAGCAACAATGACAAACAGCATTAAAATCGCATTCAATAT
Organism: Paraglaciecola sp.; assembly: GCF_030730205.1. Taxonomy (GTDB): domain Bacteria; phylum Pseudomonadota; class Gammaproteobacteria; order Enterobacterales; family Alteromonadaceae; genus Paraglaciecola. The sequence continues at coordinate 23,348 of NZ_JANQVQ010000028.1, read as the reverse complement.
GGCTTTAACAAAGTCGACAAGCATATTGTCGTACTTAGAACGCGCTAATACCTTGCCAAATAAGTTAACCAAAATCTTAACGATAATACGGCCAACGATATAAATGATAAGTGCCATCACGATATTGATGGACCAAGGGATAACGTAGGTGTCGACTAAACGGGATATATCTTCTGAATTAAAATCAAACATTGTGTGCTCCGATTGTGGATGTTATTTCCGATGTGTTATGTGTAGCGTGGGCATTCTAAAACATAACAAAGAGCATGTAAAAACTAGCGCGCTGTGTTTTAAGCAGCCCTTATTTTCATCATTTCGTCATCATCTGCGTTTATCATCCTTTCGCTGTTACATTACGGCGCGCCAATCAGTTTTACCTTGATTAAAATCATTTTTGAGATCTCAAGAATGTTGGTGCTATACTGCGGCTTCCGTAAAATCGGAGGCTTAATATTTTTAAAGGAATTGAAAATGTTGCTACTATATTTTTTAGTTTTTTCTATCGTAATACTGTTGGCTTTTTCATTATCGAAAGAAACGGGCAAAAACACCAAGCATGCGCGAAAAGGAGCTAACGCCATAGCTAATAAGTCGCAAGCTAATGTTCAATTACGCACCACCACTGTGATAGAAATCAACTAGTCTTATCTGTAATCCCGTTAAGTTGGAACCCTTAACGGGATTATTTTCTTTAACCCCTCCCCCTTTTATTGTTACCATTTACGCTCTTTTCAGCTTAGATCCCTCTTAATGCGAATTTCACGAATTTTTCATCCCGACCTGTTAAGTGTCGACGAACACGTTACCCTTGGCGATGACGCCACTAACCACTTAGCCAATGTACTCAGGGCTAAAGTCGGTCAGCCTCTCATTCTATTTAATGGTGACGGGGCAGAATACAGTGCTCACGTTGTCGATATCACCAAACGAAAAGTCATAGTGTGTATCGATACCAAATTGTCTTTGTCTGTTGAGTCTCCCCTTAAACTTCATTTAGGACAGGGGATTTCTCGTGGCGATCGGATGGACTGGGTCATCCAAAAAGCCGTTGAATTAGGCGTAAGTGAAATCAGCCCTCTCATCACTGAACGATGTGGGGTAAAACTTAGCGCCGAGAGATGGCTAAAAAAACATGAACAATGGCAAAAGTTAATTATTTCGGCCTGCGAACAATGTGGCAGAAATACCTTACCTACATTACATACGCCTATCGATTTTCATCAGTGGATTAGTCAATCTACAGAGCAACTACGCTTAACCCTACATCCCCGTGCTGAAAGTACTTTTCGCCATATTCGACTGCCCGTTTCTGGGGTAAGACTACTCATTGGTCCAGAAGGTGGTTTTTCTGATCAAGAAATTTACCAAACCGAACAGTCTGGCTTTCATACTATTCAAATGGGTCCAAGAGTATTACGCACTGAAACGGCAGCAATTGCCGCCATTGCTGCACTACAAGCGATTCATGGCGACTTATAGATATTGCAAACTTTACATATGAAACAAATCTGTTAACGTAATAAAACATGTATAACAATAACAAGAAAACATGCACTCGTTACAATTAGTTAGCAGTAATTTAAACACTAAAATTAGCACCGCCAGCCAACGTTTTTTAGACCATGCACGTGTGTCAGCGATGGAAGAAATTCTCAATGGTGGCTTACTTGATCAGGGCATCACGAAGATTGCCCTGTGTCTTGAAAAAATTACTGAAGCCAGTCTTTGCCAAGTTATTCTACACACCGGCCAACACCAACGTTTTCGAGCAATTGGCGCAACATCGGGACTTTATACAGATTTTATTAAAAGCTGTATCAAAGACTATTACGCACAAAACCACCTTGAAGATGATGAGCTTACTCTTAAAAAGTCCTTACTAATTGATGGTGACTTGTCGCAATCTGCCGCCTGGTTCGGTCTGTTAGAAAGCGCTGAAAAACACGACATTCATGCAAGTTGTACACTTCCTGTGGTTAATTCTGTAGGGATGACGATTGCCTTAATCAGTGTGTTCTTTAATAAAAAAACGGTGCCAAGCAGTGAAAAACTCGCCGTATTACAACAAGGTGCACGTACGGTTGCTGCCCTCCTTACCCATGCTAAAAGTAAGACGCTGGAGCTTCGTAAACACGTTAATTTGCATGAACAATTAGAAACCCGGCAAATTGCGTTAGACGAATCAAATACCTTGGTAAAAAAAGCCCTAGCTCAGCGTACTGAAGTGCAAAGCCAATTAATCGAATTAGAGAGTATGGCGGCGCTCGGCACCATGATGTCGAGTTTAACCCATGAGGTAAATACCCCACTTGGTGTTGCATTAACCGCCTCAACATACCTAAGTGATATGCAAAAAGTCGTGCAGCATAAACTGAGCAACGACAATTTAAAAAAATCTGAACTGACTGACTATTTTCATGATGCCGCTGAAGCGTCTGAAATTATTGCACGAAATTTAAGCCGTGCTGATATCTTAATAAAAACCTTTAAACAGTTATCTTTAGATCAACACAGTCAAGATATTCGCTCATTCAATATTTGTGATTATGTCAGTGAGGTATTGCTGTCGCTTAAACCGCGCCTCAAGTCAAGGCCTCATAAATTTTGTTTAGATATTCCCACAGACTTAAAAATAACCAGTAATGCGGGCGCGATTAGTCAGTTGCTGATTAATTTAATTCTCAATTCAGTCCAACATGCCTTTCCGTTAGGAATGACAGGCCACATCAACATAAAAGTACGCCTCTTCACAACCGATTCACAAGAGCCAAAAATTCAGCTCGACTACACTGACAACGGTATTGGAATGAGTGAAGCTACTATTGAGAACATTTACAAACCCTTTTTTACCTTGGCTCGAGATTCCGGCGGTACGGGCTTAGGCATGCACATCTGCAACAATATTGTAATGAAAGTGCTCAGAGGAAATATCGACTGCAAATCCTCGTTGGGGAAAGGGGTGCACTTCTGTATCCAGTTCCCCTTACAAAACGAATAAAAGCTAAAAATTAAAAAGCCCCAAGTAGGGCTTACTCTACTGGGGGCTTTTTTGTCACTGATGACCTAGTGAAGAATTCGGGTCTTTAAGGTACCTTCAATCAAAGTCAATTGCTCAAAGGCTTCTGCAGCATCATCTGTTTCAACGTCAATAACCACATAACCAATATTGCCTTTGGTTTGTAGATATTGGGCAGCAATGTTAATACCCTTTTCTGCAAACGCTTGGTTGATTTTAGTCAACACACCAGGGGTATTGTGGTGAATATGCAGTAATCGAGAACGGTTGGTGTGCGATGGTAAAGACACCTCTGGAAAGTTGACGGCTGATAAGGTCGAGCCATTATCGCTGTATTTCGCTAACTTACCCGCAACTTCAATACCGATATTTTGCTGTGCTTCTTGAGTACTCCCGCCCACGTGCGGGGTCAATATTACATTATCAAAAGCGGTTAAAGGCGACTCAAAAAGGTCGTCATTTGACTTAGGCTCAACAGGAAATACATCAATCGCCGCACCAGACAGTTTGTTTGCATTTAAGGCATCAACTAAGGCGTCAATATCGATGACCGTGCCACGAGCAGCGTTCATAATGATCGCGCCGTCTTTCATCATGGCAAATTCTTTTGCGCCAATCATATTTTGCGTTTGTTCGGTTTCGGGTACATGCAAACTGATGACATCAGATGTTTTAAGTAACTGCTTTAAGGTTTTTACCTGAGTTGAATTACCTAATACTAATTTATCTTCGATATCAAAAAACTGCACGCGCATACCAAGATGCTCAGCCAAAATACTTAATTGGGTACCGATATGACCATAACCAATAATACCTAAGGTTTTGCCCCGCGCTTCAAAAGAGCCATTCGCAGATTTATCCCAAATTCCTTTATGTGCTTTTGCATTTTTCGCTGGTACACCACGCAACAACAGGATCATTTGGCCTAAAGCCAACTCAGCCACCGAGCGAGTATTTGAGAACGGTGCATTAAATACCGGAATACCCCGTTTTTGCGCAGCCTCAAGATCGACTTGATTAGTACCGATACAGAAACACCCCACCGCCACTAATTTGTTAGCCGCCTCAAACACCTTTTCAGACAAATGTGTACGAGAACGAATACCAATAAAGTGCACATCCTTAATCTTTTCGATTAACTCATCTTCAGGTAGCGAGGTTTTCAAATACTCAATGTTTTCATAACCGTTGGACTTTAGTGTATCCAAGGTACTTTGATGTAAACCTTCAAGTAATAAGATCTTAATTTTATCTTTTGGCAGTGACACTTTGCTCATTAGGGTTTCCGCATTACGATTGAGTGAAAATAAATTCAGACATCTGGACGTCTATTTGAGGAGAAAATAGCAGAATTCTGACTAATTAGAAAGAGAGTTACCTAGAAAAGGCACAAATAATCTCAGATTTTTAGTTATGGTTTATAAGGTATTGCCGTTCACGAAGCGGCCTCATATTATAAACGGGCAAAGCAATCCATTTGCAACAACAATACCCAAGACTCAAACGCTAAAACTGCGCCTCAAACCAGCTTTCAAAAATCAAACAGGCTGACACGCTGTCGACTTTTTGTTTGTCTAATTTTTTATAGCCCCCTAGTTCAAAAAGTCGCGCTTTGGCATCCACAGTGGTTAAACGCTCATCACTGGTTTCGACCGGCACGCGAAATTTAGCATTCAGCCGGTTAGCAAATTTCTTGGCTGCAAACGTCACGTGTTGGTTTGTGCCATCCATATTTAAGGGTAAGCCCACTACCACCAAGTGTGGCATCCACTCGGCAAATACTTGCGCTAATGTGTCCCAATTGGGAATACCATCGACGGCTTTTAAGGCGTTTAAAGGTGAAGCCGTGCCGGTCACCTCTTGGCCTACTGCCACACCAATACTTTTAGTGCCAAAATCAAAAATCAATACGGTTCTTTGCCCCAACCTAGCCACTACGCATGCCCAACATCAGGACCAAGCTGCCAAATATCAATGCCCAGCTTTTGCACCGCCGCTTCCCATTTTTTGTGAATAGGCACATCAAATAATAGGGCTAAGTCAGCTTCAATAGTCAGCCAAGAATTGGTTTGCAATTCTTCCTCAAGTTGTCCGGCAGACCATCCCGCATAACCCAATGTTACTATCGACTTATCTGGTCCACTGTGGTTTCCTAACGAGCCAAGTATGTCTTTGGATGTGGTCACCATCAGTTCATCGGTAAGTGCTAAACTTGAGCTCCAGCCCGCTTGGGTTGTATGTAAAATAAATCCCCTTTCTTGGCTAACCGGACCACCAGAGAGCACAATGACATTGGCTTTTTCTTCAAGCACAATGGCATCTTCATCGGTTTGGGCAATTAATTCTTTGAGCGTCATACCAATGGGCTGATTGAGCACTAGGCCCATTGTGCCTTTATCATTGTGTTCACATATATACGTTACCGTACGTGAAAAATACGGATCGCCCATAGTCGGCATCGCAATTAATAGGTGGTTTTGCAAACTCTGCATAGAGCTTAATGGCTCCCTTTAAAACGGCCGTTGGCTAAGCGCACTTCGATCGCATCAAATAACATACCAGTGATACTGATATCGTAAGCGGCTTCGATTTCTCGTACACAGGTTGGGCTAGTGACATTTATTTCAGTAATACGATCTCCAATCACATCGAGTCCAACAAAAATAAGGCCTTTTTCAACGAGCAAAGGCGCAATGGTTTCAGCGATTTTTTTATCTGACTCAGACAAAGGTTGTGGCCTGCCTGTGCCACCTGCGGCAAGGTTACCGCGGTTTTCACCTTTCGTAGGTAAACGGGCTAAGGCATAAGGTACAACCTGACCGTCAACAATCAAAATACGTTTATCGCCGTCTTTTATTTCCGGTAAATAACGTTGAAACATGGCGTAACGCGTGCCAAGTTCAGTCAGGGTTTCGATGATAACACCTAGGTTATTACCGTCTTCTTTCACTCTAAAAATAGAGGTGCCGCCCATACCATCTAGTGGTTTGCAGATAATATCTTGATGGGTTTGATGAAATTCTCTAATCAGTTTGGCACTGCGGGTCACTAAGGTGTCTGGAATAAGCTCAGGAAACCAAGAGGTAAAGAGTTTCTCATTAAAATCCCGTAAACTTTGCGCTTTGTTCACCACTAAAGTGCCGCATTGTTCTGCTAATTCGAACATCTGTGTTGCGTATAAAAACTCACCGTCAAACGGCGGATCTTTACGCATCAAAATCACGTCTAGCTCACCTAAAGATTGGGTTTTGCTACCAGTAAACTCGTACCAGTTTTGCGCATCGTATTGCACTGACAAGCTGCGCATCGTCGCCATTGGTTTGCCATTAAGCAAATACAGATCACCCATTTCCATATAAAAGATCTCATAACCTCTCGCTTGAGCCGCCAGTAACATAGCAAAGCTAGTATCTTTTTTGATATTGATGCTTGCAATGGGATCCATCACAATACCGAGTTTAATAGTCAATTTGAATCCTTACTATGTGGTAAAACAGGTGAGTACAGTTGCCAAGGTTTGATGCATTATAACCCTTAGGCTCATAATCTAGCGACGAAAGTTATAAATTCAAGGTGCTGGGCCAAATATCTCACTTTAAAATGGGTTTAAAAATAAAGGTTTATGCCAGTTTTTTGTGATCGTGAGTTGTGCGACTCAAGCCACTATAACGCAAATATAAGCGAGTTGGGTGACGTAAGAAAAGCTGGTGAGGTATGGTTTATCCGACATAATTTGGCATAATATGCGAACGTCACAAGGAGGCGATGCTTTGCCCATACAAACCGATTTAGTCGCTGACTTTGACTTCAAACCTTACCAGCAACTCGAGCAGCTAATTCAACCAGGCGACGTGATTGCGTTTGGTGGCAACAGTTTATTTTCTCGCTGGGCAAAGTTAACCACTCGCTCGGTTGTCACCCATCTAGCCCTTGTTTTAGACACTAAAACGCCTTACGGCAATCCGCAAAGCCCCGTTCATCAGATCATCGAATCAACGTGTTATGGCGGCAACTCTGGGGTAATGATCAATCGCCTATGCGAACGCATAGCCACATACGATGGCAGCGTATGGTGGTTACCTCTTAGTGAAGCAAGCCGTAACACCTTTGAGCTCAACAAAGCAGAATGTATAAACTTTTTGCGTTCGCAATTATATAAACCTTACGACATCAACCAACTATTTGGCTCCACTGTTGATGCCACCGACACTCTGCCTTTTTTCAGATATTTAAGTTATAACGTCGAAGATTTTTCACAGTGGTTTTGTTCAGAACTGGTTGCGGCAGCCTTGGGAATAGGTAAGTTAATTCATAATATTAATGCGTCTGAGTGCACGCCTATCGATATTTGTCAGTTAGCGATATTTCACCCACGATATACGCAAATTCGCGGTCCCAAAACCGCAATTTCAGGGTTTAACACTATCTTACCCGCCAATTTTATGGTCTGAATGTTGTCTACCGCCACAAAAAAGCCCTGATAAACAGGGCCAGCAAAACCGTGTGCGTTACTCGATTTAAAATGCGTTTTCTTGGTGAATTTTGATAAATAAGGAAGTGCCGTGTTTGCTGTAATCAACCTTGTACTCTTTGCCGTTAATAGTCTGAATAAACAATAACGTTTTTTCTTCACCAAAAATTTCTTGGCTGGTGACATCAACCAATTCCATTTCTTTCATTTTTGCATCGCGTTTGTTATCAGGAATTTCTCCTGTGTATTCTTTAATCGCTTTATGGGTTACGAGAACAGCAGGTTGATCTTCACCGTTAGTTACCAATAAATCTAGTTTTCTGATCTTATGTATTAGGGTATTGCGGCCACTCACCAAAAAAGGCTTTTCGTTCATCTTATTCTCCATACTGCGCAAGGGCGCTAAATATAGTTAGTCTGCATTTGTTAAGAAGATATCAAAGTTTTTTCTGCCTTGCACTTTATTGTTGCGAAGGTACGCGGCTTATTCTAACTTGCGATCCTTACCCTGATTTTCAGTGCTCAAAAATGCGTCATCACTTAGACTAGCCAAAAATGCCAACAAATCCTGTTTTTCTTCAGCTTGCAAAGTAAACCCCTGAATAAAAGGGCTTTTTAATGGGTTATTAATACCGGCTGCACGTCCACCAGCGGCATAAAAATCGATAACGTCAGCCAAAGTAGCCAAACTGCCATCATGCATATACGGCGCGCTATACTGTACGTTTCTTAAGGTAGGCGCACGAAAACGCCCCATATCCTGCGCCTTATGTGTCACTTCATACAAACCTTGGTCATGCAAGGGAAAAGCGCCAACGCCATCTTCATTATATAAACCGGTATTGTGAAACGGCCGCAAATCTAAGCGCTGGTTTTCATGCTGACTTGATTGGGTAAAGTTAAAACCACCGTGGCAATGAAAACATTCTAAACGCTCTGAAAAAAACAGTTCCATACCCCGTAGCGCCGATTCACTCATGGCATCATCTTGAGCGAGATAAGCATAGCGATCGAAAGGCGAATTCAAACTCACCAAACTGCGTACGTAACTGGCTAAGGCAAAAACAATACGCTCAAAATTGGCTTCAGACTCATCAAAGGCTTGCTCAAATAAAGGTCGATACCTCGCATTATTAAAACGGTTAAGCACCTCTTTTTCATGGCCAGTAATCCCAAGTTCCACAGGATCTTCAGCAAACATGGGTATCAAAATCTGTTGCTCAATAGTATTTATACCAGAATGCGCCCACGTTAAATTACTGTTATAAGCAATATTAACCAGCGCTTGCGAATTGCGTCTCAGCACCTGTTGCGTTGCACCCATTGCAAACTGACTATTTTGTGCAAACGCAAATTCAGGTTGATGGCAAGAAGCACACGACACCGATTGGTTAAACGACAAATTAACATCAAAAAATAGTGCACGGCCTAGCGCAACTTTGGCTTCACTCATCGGATTGTCGGCAGGTACGATGGGTTCGGGAAATCCTATTGGTATTGGCCACTTATAAGGATCAGGTGCAGGTTTACACGCCACTATAGCGGCAATGGCCACTACAAAACCAATATATTTCACGCTTCTACTAAGCATATTATTGCCATTCAAAAACCTGATTATCAGCCATGTTTTTCATGATTTGCACGCAGCTTTCTTGATCAGGTTGCATCAAGCATGCTGTTTTGTTGTTAAGTGCAACACCGCTCAATAAGCGGTCTAAATGTAAGATCAATGTCTCACCTTGCTGCTGTTTAGGCAAATCAAAGGTCAGGCGGTTAGGTTGCCCACATTGCATGGTAGGTGCTCGCATTGCAGAATCGGCATAACATTCAGTGCTGCCAAGATGAAAAACCCAGCTTTGCTCGTCACCCAACATATCAAGGCGCATAAATTTATGCCCGGCCCGCCACGACCAAAACATTGACGGAATATTCAGCGGCGATGCTTGGCTAAGTGGATTAAGGTGATTCAGTTCAAAGGGGATACCGAGGGTAAATTGCAATTGCATGACCTCGGAAAAATCAATAGGCTCAGCAAGTTGTAAGCTTGCATGATAAGCAGAGATAAGCGGGCCGCTTTGTTCTGTTTGACTTGCTTGTTCCGCACAATCGGTATATTGCAGTAAAGCCACATCATTGCTTTGCCAGTCGTTAGTGGTGAGAGGCAAGGCCTGTTGCACCCCATTTTGGCTAACATTCAGCTCACTGATAAAAAACGCGAGTTGATTGATGCGCCAGTTTTGCTCATCCAAGCTTACTATTTGCTCGCACCTTATGGGAGCTTGTTGAAAAAACACCTCTACTTTAATCTCGCTCAGCGCGGGCTTGTCTTGCAACTTGCTACAGGCGCTGGACAGTAAAATAAAAACTAACACCAAAGTATTTTGCATAGCTTGGTGTAAAAATCGACATCTTGTTGTTAATCTATCGTTAATCATCTTTTGGGTAATAACTGTGATAATACGTTTATGCAAAAGCGGCATGATGCTGCTTACCTTGGTGCTCAGTCAAGGGATTCACGCACATGCAGAGCACGATAAAGCCAGATTTGTTGCCAATAATGGGCTTGACGAAGGTTTATGCAATAACCGATTTAGACCCTGTAAAACAGTTACTTACGCAGCGCAGCATGCCGCCAAAGGTGACAAAATATTAGTAGCACAGGGCCAATACCACATCACCTCTGCCGAAGACTTACTGTATCTAAGCGGTCAAGTTACTCCCGTTTTAGCCGGTTTCGACCAGGTTGATCAGTATCAAAATCAAAATCCAGACACTTTTGTTACCAGTATCAGTGGCGTGCCTGCTGAATATGCAGAGCAACTCAGCCAGCAAGGCTTTCATGTCATTCGCGACAGCAAATCCTTACCGCAAATCAGTTTAATGGCCAAAAACAGTGCTTTTAGCCCGCTTAGTGTCATGCAAAAAAGCCAAGGAGCACAAAGCTGCACGGCCGGGCAAGCGAGTGGTTTTGCGTGTGAAAACATTTCGTTGTTGTCTCATGTAGCATTGGCCGACTTTCCTTCATCGCCACAGTCTGCCAATGATATTTGGGGTCATGTTGATTTAAATAACGGTAAAGAATACGCGTTAATTGGCCTAAGCAACGCCATTAGCGTGGTGGATGTAAGCCAACCTGAAAGCCCAGTAATTGTAGGAAGTATTAGCGGGCAAGCCACTACGTGGCGAGATATCAAAGTATGGCAATATTTTGATGTCACGGAAAATCGCTGGAAAGCCTACGCCTATGCCAGTGCTGACAATGTCAGTGAAGGTCTTACCATTATTAATTTATCGAACCTGCCCCAGAGTATCAGTGTAGCCAGCCGCCAAACCCTCGATGCCTCAGCGCACAACGTATATATCAGCAACGTGGATTACGGTTTAAACATTGCCCACAACACTAGCCAGCCATTACTGCACGTGACGGGTTCTAATCGCTCAAACGGGGCATTTCGCTCATATAGCCTACTTAATCCAGAGTCACCTAGTTTGCAGTATCAGTTGCCTAATGCGAGCCGTAGTGACTACACCCATGACGCCTCATCACTGTTGATTACCGATAGCCGTTCGCAAAGCGATTGTGTTAATGCCACTGCATTAGGCTGCCAGGTGCTACTTGATTTTAACGAAACCAGCTTACGAATTTGGGATCACAGCAATGCCAATCAAGCGACAGAGCTTAGCAACACCACCTATCCTTTAGCCGAGTACACCCACTCTGGTTGGTGGACCGAAGACAAACAATACGTCATTGTCCACGACGAGCTTGACGAACAGCGCCATGGCATCAACACCACCTTAAACATATTTGAAATTAGTGATCTAACGGCCCCTACTCTTGTCGGCACATGGACAGGCCCCACTCGCGCCATTGATCACAATGGTTTTGTGCGTGGTAACCGCTATTTTATGTCAAATTACGAGCGTGGTTTAACCGTGCTCGACATCACTCAAGCCGCAAGTCCACAGCAAATTGGCTATTTTGATACCTATCCGGTGTCTGACAATGGAGCATTTAACGGTGCATGGGGTGTTTACCCATTTTTGCCCAGCGGCAACATCCTTGTCAGTGATATCAACAGTGGCTTATTTGTTTTACAAGACAATACCTTGGCAGCAAATAGCGCCAGTGTGGCCTTTAGCCAAGGCGTTCTAGAGATTAATGAAGGTGATACCGCACAAATTTCGGTCACTAAAAGTGGGACTAATAGCGGTACGGTCGCTTATGAAGTACTCAGTGGGTCTGCCGAAAGCAGTGATTACGACATCACTCAAGGCGAGCTAAGCTGGCCAGCCAATGACAACACGCCACAAAACATGTCGATTAGCATCAATACCGATTCGCTCGCAGAGCCCAACGAAGTCTTTTTTGTACGCCTCATTAACCCAACTAATGGCATTGCCCTTGGCAATCCCAATATATTGCAGCTTAAAATTACCGGCCTGAGTCAAACAGGCACCATCAGCTTTGCCCAAAGTACCTTGCAAGTAAAAGAAACCGACGGCGAATTTGAGGTAATCGTTGAACGCATTGGCGGCAGTGAAGAACAAATAAATATTGAATACCGTGTGCAATCCGGCTCGGCCATGGTTGGGCAAGATATCGCCGACTCTCAAGGGACTTTAACTTGGCAAGCCGGTGATAGCAGCAATCGCACCTTTCCAATTAGCGTGCTAAACGATACGCAATCTGAGCCTGACGAGTCATTTACGATTATACTGCACGCCCCTGAAGCACGCTTTTTAGGCCAACAAACAAGCTTAGCCGTTACTATATTTGATGACGAATCCAATCAAGCACCACAAGCTGACGCCGGTGAAAATTTTCAGGTTAATACTCGCCAATCAAGCCAGTTAAACGGCACAGGCAATGATCCTGAAGCGCGTACCTTACGTTTTGCGTGGCAGCAAACTGCGGGCACGAGCGTTACTTTAAATAATGCTAATACCGCACAAGCCTCGTTTACCGCGCCAGCAGTGGCCGGCACATTAACGTTTAGCCTCACCGTAAGCGACGATTTTGGCCTAAACGCCACCGACAGTGTGCAGGTCAACGTAGTGAGTACCAACAGCACTACACCAACAGGAGGAAGTGGCGGCAGCCTAGTTGCTTTACTCTGCCTAGCTATGCTAATTTTGCCCGCCCGTTTACGCCGTAAACTGTATATTAATCAACCCACTTAATACGACTCACCCAGTTTTATTATTCTAACTAAAAAAATATAGGGAAATACTCTTATGCAAAACTTCCTAAAAGGCGCCATTGCGGTAGCCGTTATCGCTGGTGTGGCTGCCGCCCCCAAATTGATCGGCTTATCAGTAGTCGAAAACTTAAATGCACACATCGCACAAATCAATGAAATTCCCAGTTATCAAGCCAGTATCAAAGAAGTTCATTCCACTTGGTTTACTACCACAGCGGTTATTGATGTAGCGCTGAGCGTGCCGGAATTAGACGCCGAGATGCAAGAGGCCCTCACCTTTCAACTTGACTTCAGTGCCCAACATGGCCCGATTTTAATGGGTGAACAAATTGGTATTGGCCGCGAGGCTTGGAGTATCAGTTATCAAGGTGACAGTTTACGAGAAAAACTCGACTTTGCCGCTGAACAAGCACTTTATCGTTTTAATGCCAAAACCAGCCTATTAGGCGCAACGTCTATCAGCGACCGTGTTTTGCCATTCAACGTGACCATCAAAGAATTTCAAGAAATCTCGATGCGTTTTAGCGGCTATCAAGGCAGCGGCGAAATACAGGGTAAACATATAAATTATCTGGCTAACATCGAAAAAATGAGCATCGACGGCGACGGTAAACATGCCTCCATTGACAATATTCAATTCGATACCAGCATTGACGCAACACTAGACCAAATCTTCTCGGGTGAGGTGTACGACTCAATCGTCAAAGTTAGCATTGCCGCGATGAACTTTAAAGATGAACAAGATGCCACCATGACCAGCAATGTCACCAATACCGTCATAACGGCAGAAAGTGATGCAGATCAAGCCAATAAGCTCTTCCATATTTTATCGTCATACTCAGTCGAAAGTTACCAAGTCATGGGCTCAGAAGGTCAAAACCTACATCTTAATATTGATATGAATAACATCAGCACAGACTTTTTAAAAGCCTACCAAAACCAAATGCAAGAAGTCATGCAAAACCCACAAAGCGATCCCGCCGCCACTCAAGAACAGCTATTGGCGTTTATGGATGAGAACTTATTGGACTTACTTATTGCATCACCCGAACTCAATATCGCACAACTGAGTGGCACCATTGACCAAGGTAATTTTAGCGCTCAACTGTTTACCAAATTAGTCAATATCACCGCCCTACCCGACAACATGCTCGACACCGCATATTGGTTAAGCCACATTCAAGCCAGTACCAACATTGAGCTTGAGCAAAACATTGCTGAGATGGTGGCCAAGTTAGTGCTGAAGTCGCAGTTACAAGGCAACCCACAAATGGCCCAAGCAACGCCAGAAGAATTAGACGAAATAGCCATGCAACAAGCCCCAATGATTTTGCAAAATTTAGCACAACAAGGGCTACTGCAAACAACGGCAAACGGCTATAAACTCGTGGCAGAATTAAAAGACAGCCAAGCCACTTTAAACGGTAACCCAATTCCATTACCTATCCCATAAGCAGGTAATGGGCACAAAAAAAGGTCGCAAATAAAACCTGCGACCTTTTTTACCTTACAACAAGCGCACAAAAATCAAGCAAACAGTCAGTCATTCACATGCAAACTAATGACAAGCCCCATAAAACTGCTTATACTGCGCACCGTTTTGTTGCCACCGCTACGTTTTGCATAGTCACGGTATCAAACAATCTGCACAAAAAATGGCCCCATAGCTCAGTTGGTTAGAGCATCCGACTCATAATCGGCAGGTCCCCTGTTCAAGTCAGGGTGGGGCCACCATTTTTAAAGGCTTTCAGCCATAGTAATTACCAACCCAATTTTCTCGTGCTACACATGTGCTACAAAAATATGTGGTATTTCAGCCCGAACAAAATTTTAAACGCTTATTTTAGATCCTCGAATAAATTCATTTATTTTTCTTATTTCATAAATAATCACCCAAAAAAACTGTATTGTTTTAGCCGAATGACAGTTTCTCTTTTTTAGAAATCAACAACAAACATCTCTAAACTGCGTGTGCGGCAGCTAACTGTGACGGCTTAACACCTCAAGTACCGCCGCCGAAAAAATCAAACAGATCGAATTTTATGGTGGTGAATGTCATAAGATTGAGCCTAAAGATATCTATGCCAAAGCCCAGCAATTGGCCGATGAATTAAACGGCCATTATATGGATCAGTTTACCTATGCTGAGCGTGCTACCGATTGGCGTGGCAATAACAACATAGCTGAAAGTATTTTTGCGCAAATGGCGTTAGAACCTCATCCTATTCCACGTTGGATAGTGGTAAGTGCAGGCACCGGGGGCACCTCTGCCACTATTGGTCGCTATTTACGTTATAACCCCGAACTGCATTTAAATACCCAACTGGCGGTAGTTGACCCCGACAACTCGGTATTTTTTAATTATTATCAACAGCGCGACCACACACTGACCAGTGTAAAGGGCTCGCGTATCGAAGGGATTGGCCGTCCTCGGGTAGAACCTTCGTTTTTGCCAGACGTGGTTGATCATATGATTCAGGTACCAGATGCCGCCTCGATCGCCACTATGCGTTGGTTAGAAAAAATCCTTGGGCGCAAATGTGGCGGCTCTACCGGCACCAATGTTTATGGAGCCCTGACTTTAATTGCCCAAATGATAGAAAACCAGCAACAAGGCAGTGTGGTCAGTATGATCTGTGATTCTGGCGAACGTTATTTAAATAGCTATTACAACGATGACTGGGTAGTGCAACAACAACTGGATCTTGCTCCTTACACTCGCCAGCTAGAAAATTTCATGGCCACTGGCACGTTATCTCACGCTTCTTTCTAGCCACTCCACCAACTCGATAGTCCCCGCCAACAGAATCTGACTGTTTGGTCAGATTCTTGCATTCTACCCTCAGGCCGTTAACAAAACCTGTGCTTATAAATTGGTTTTACGCAGCCTGACAGGCTGGCCAGTTGACCCTTAATATGCTCAGTAACGTCATTAATACCAAGCTCAATAACTAATAAAAAATCAGAATTGCTGGTAAGCAGTCTATAAAAAGGAAAAATGAATGAAAGCAAACTCGGATATTCTGTTTGCGTTGGATGAAATCCCCACTGTAAAGCAAAGTATTACTGCCGCCATGCAACATATTCTGGCCTGTTTTGTGGGTATTATTACACCCACATTAATCATCGGCGCAGCCTTAGGTTTGCAATCTGAAGTGCCATATTTGATCAGCATGGCGTTGTTTGTTTCTGGGGTTTCAACTTTTATTCAGGCCAAAACCTTTGGACCGCTTGGCTGTGGTCTGATTGCCGTGCAAGGCACTAGTTTTGCGTTTGTCAGTGCGTTATTGGTGGCCGGATTTGCAGTAAAAGCTAAAGGAGGCAGCAAAGAAGAAATCCTGGCGACAATTTGTGGGATCTGTTTTGTTGGGGCGTTTATCGAAATTATCGTCAGTCAGTTTATCGACAAAGTTAAACGAATAATTACCCCCTTAACTACGGGCATTGTGATTACCACTATTGGCATCAGCTTGATTAAAGTAGGCATTACTGATCTGGCCGGCGGTTTTGGCAGCGAGGATTTTGGTGATATGCCAAACCTGATGTTAGGTTTGTTTGTACTGGTGTTGATTATCGCGATGAACGTATCTGCTAATCCTTGGGTAAGGTTATCAGCGATTATGATTGGCATGGTGGCCGGCTCCATTTTAGCCTACGCATTAGGTGTATTGTCATTCACCAATGTACTCAGCCAACCTCTTTTCAGTTTGCCTTTGCCGTTTAAATACGGATTTAACTTTGATATAGACATATTCTTACCCGTTGCCCTTATCTATTTTTTAACGGCTTTGGAAACCTCTGGCGACATCACCGCGAACTGCCTGTTTTGTCGGCTGCCAATCAAAGGTGATAGCTACTTTAAACGCATCAAAGGCGGGATCCTCGCAGACGGTTTTAATTCTGCAATGGCGGCGGTTTTCAATACCTTTCCCAATACCACTTTTGGACAAAATAATGCGGTGATCCAGATGACCGGTGTAGCAAGTCGCCACGTAGGCTACTATATTGCGGGGATCTTGGTGATTTTGGGGCTTTTTCCCATAGTAGGTGGTGTCCTGCAAGCGATCCCTAAACCTGTGTTAGGGGGAGCAACACTGGTGATGTTTGCAACCATCGCTGTCGCGGGTATAAAAATCCTTGCCAGTGAGCCCATCGACCGCCGAAAATCATTGATCATTGCCACCTCACTTGGCGCTGGACTAGGTATTTTGATGGTTCCGGAGGCCGTGCAGTCCCTTCCCAATTTATTAAAAAACATTTTATCTTCGGCTGTCACAACCGCCGGATTTACCGCAATCGTCATGAGCCTGTTGATACCAGACAAAGCTAAAGAAGACTAAACCAGCATCGTTATTTTAGATAAGTTCTGCGCCATTCAAGGTGAGTGCCATGCACTCACTTTGGGTGCAAGTCCTCACCATTTTGAAGCAACATCCCCACTAAGAAGCGAAATATTCTCATTTTTCTGACCAATTAGTCAGAAAAATGGGATTGGCATAACTATTGCCTTTGCTTGTCTGATTATTCTTAATCGTACTGATAAACACCAGGAAACATAACTCCAAATTATAAAAGCCAGCTACTGCAAAAGGACAAAAAAACACATGAAACGCTTTAAATATAATCCACTTTATTTAGCTACACTATCTGTCATAGCAGTTGCATCAATGTCTTCCAGCTTTGCCCAAGACAGCATTGAAACCATTTCAATTACCGGAGTAAAAGACCAAAACTCAATTATGCCGGCTGAATCTGGCAGCGCGTTTGGTTTTGACAAATCCCTGTTAGAAACCCCCAGATCTGTCACAGAAGTCAGTTCAGATTTAATTGAAGCTTATGGTTTACGTAGCGTTGATGATTTAGTACGCATCACCCCAGGAGCCTTTACCAGTTCATTTTTTGGTATTCAGGGTGCCATGGATATTCGTGGTGAATCGGCCGACAACTATTTCCGTGGATTCCGCCGCATAGCCAACCCCGGTGCATTTAAAACCAACATTCGTGGTGCCAGAAAATTAGAAGTGATGCGCGGTCCGGTCAGTCCCTTATACGGTACCGGCAGTGTGGGTGGACAACTCAATTATTCGCCCAAATCAGCCAAATCTGATGCCACTAAATACATTGACAGTACTACTGGTAAACTGGAACTAACCTTAGGCACCTACAACCAGAAAATTCTGGCTGGCGAAGTGGGTACACCATTTACCATTGGCGACAAACGCGGTGGTATTTATGTTTTTGCTGAAGTAGAAGATTCAGAGTCTTTCTATGACAACTACTATCCGTCTAATGAGATGCTGCAAGTTGCATTGGATTATGACCTTAGTGAAAACACCACCATGGAAGTAGGTTTTCAATATCAGACTTCTGATTCCATTCAGGTGCCTGGCTGGAACAGGGTTACCCAGGACTTAATCGATAACGGTACTTATATTACCGGTTCACCCGTGGTCAAAAACTCAGATAACCCCATTGGTGCGGACCGTTTACTGCCTCAGGAGTCTGGTTTTATAACCTCTGCCGCCCCTTATTTCATTAACTCATCTTTCTCTGGCGTGGGTACATTTTGTAGCCCAGGTACAGCTGACAACAATAATTACCAATATAACGGTATGTTGTTATCCTGCCCCGGTGTACCAAATGGTATCGAAAACCACTATTCTTTAACTAACCCCGGTACCACTCAAATCGACCACAGCACCACTTTTATTGACGATATCGACTTTGCCGACTCTACTGCCTTCACCGCTTATTTAGACTTCACCACGTATTTAAGTGGCGATATGACCTGGAAAAATCAGTTTTACTACGATTACATGGATCACACCAAATTCCAAAGTTGGGGATTTACCGCAGACTATCCTGGCGCAAAAGCCATGGAGTTTCGCTCTAGTCTGATGTTTGACTCTAAGGCCGGTGATGTTGACATTCAACACATTGTGGGTGTCAGTCTGCGTAAAGAAGATATTGATTATAACCACGCCTATTACGATGAAACCTTCGACTTCAGAGACATTTCGGTTGGACCAACACCCAATGACCGTATCGATTGGGCAGTCGCGGATCCTTATGAGAATGCCACTATCTTGTACGATGCCGATGGCAACCCGACCGGTATTGACGGTACCGTGCGCCGTAATTATAACGAAGAGCAAGTATCAACTGTGCTTGATACTGGCTTATTTTACTTAGCTGATATCACCCTCGACAAACTGAGTGTATTGCTGGGTTTACGTTATGATTATTACGATGTTGAATCAGAAGATCAGGCGGTGTCACTATTGGGTATTCCTTTTGGCGATGGATTAGTACACAGCGACAAAAAAGGGGTGGCGAGTTACAACCTCAGTTTTTCATACAAACTGGAATCAGGCTTCGTACCTTACATCACCTATGCTAAATCTAACTCCCTAAGCACTAACCAGGTCGGTGGTATCATTCCTAGCAGCGTCGATAATTCAGAATATATAGCTGATTCGAAATTGACCGAACTAGGTCTTAAATATACCAGCGACGATGAAGCCATTTATGCGGCAGTCGCAGTATATGATCAGGAAAAAACCGACAGGATCGGTCAAACCTCGGCTCTCGTCGCCGTATACAGTAAAGGTGTAGAATTTGAAGCCCGTGCGTTGTTGAATGAAAACTTCTCTTTAACCGCCACTGCAACTCACATCGAAACCACTGAAATCAGTGATGGTGCCTTAGCAGTTATCAACGGCGCTGAATTTGCCACGCAAAACGGTCTGTTACCTTATCAGGTGTATGGCGGTCGTATTGCAGGTAACCGCTCTACCTTTGTGGGTACTGGTGTTGAATTGGATCGTGGTGGATTGCCGGATAACTCTGTCAGTATGTATTTGAACTATGTTAATCCTCTGGAAAACGGCATGATCACCAGCAGTGTGGGTTTTGGCTGGGCTGATGAAACTTATACGGATGTAATGGAAACCATTTTGCTGCCAAGTTATATGGTATGGACGGCTTCTGCGGGTTATGTCACCGACAACTACGAAGTATTACTGTCAGTGAACAACTTGTTTGATGAAGAATATTATACTTCTGCAGACTTGTTTGATTCGGTGGTGGTTAAACCGTCGGAAGGACGCACAGCGTCAATTATGTTTAGCTATAAGTTCTAAAACTGCATAGTGAAATCGGAGATACATTCTCCGGTTTCACTGTTTTTTGTTCGTTCACTTTTCACACTTTCGCGCCACATCTTTTATGACCATTTTGCTTTAACGATATTTAAGCGGCACTTCAAGATCACAGCCTTTCAGGACAATGTGAATTAGATTTTTAGTGGCCTCGGCAAAATCCGCTTTATCCATAGTCTTATTAGTAAGCTGTTGAATTTGAGCAGAAAAATCTGCGTAGTGTTGGCAACCTGCCCAAATGGTAAACAACAGGTGATAAGGTGATATCACGCTAATTTTGTTCATTGCTACCCACTGTTCAATCACTTTTACCCGGCCTTCAACCCAATCAAAATGACTCTTGCGGAATTTTTTGTCCAGATTCAGGCCACCGTTAATAATTTCCAGGGCAAAGATTTTTGATAAGTCTGGTCTGATGCGCGACACTTCAATTTTTTCAGTAATATAAGCTGCCAGCGCTTCTGCCGGATCGTTATCACTGGTGGCACGGTCGAAACTGGAATTCCACAAGGTTAATATTTGTCTCAACACCGCCATATATAAATCGTTTTTGGTTTTGAAGTAATACAGCACATTGGTTTTTGGCAAACCCGCGCAATCCCCCACACTTTGAATGGTGGTGCCCTTGAAACCAGACTTGGCGAACTCCTTTTCCGCCGCCAGCAGGATTTTTTTGTAATTATCCTTTCTGATGGCTCCATCTTTTTTATCGATTTTTTTTGTCATTATTCAACAAGATAACTTGGCAACCTAATTTACAATGGCGTTATTCTGAAGCATATTTGCCCGTAATACCACTCGACATTCTTTAAACCTATATTACGGTATTTGCTGCGTAAAATAAGTGGCTCAAGACCATCACGATTGGGTGACGGTCGCTAAATTTTCTAATAAATCCGATGCACTGTAACTGTTTTCATCAGGTCGCATGCCCTTACCCAATCTGACTTCTAAAATACTTTGCACCTCTTTACGCTGACGATTGTTACTCAGTTCCACATCCATTGAGTTAACCGGACCATAACTGGTTTGACAGCCCAACAGTCCACATTTTTGATGGTATTCCTGACGATGCGCCACACCTAATGCAAACTGCGGTTCAACACTCTGACGGTCAACAAAAGTTTCACGGCTAGTCACTACAAACCAGTCATATCCTTGTAGTTGAGTAATTTCTGCCGCCCGGTACAGAGCCATATTGGTCACATTCATCACGTCTTCTGACGTTGATTTGTATTGTACCCGATAGCGGTCTTCGCTGACTTTAATATCGCTGTAACCGTTGCCGCCTTTAGCTGCCTGACGATAAGCGGGGTTGCTGGCACAAGCGCCAAGCAAAACCGCCAAACTTATGATGACTATATGTTTAATTAGTTTATTCATTACTATTACCTCTTTTACAGTTGATTATTACGGTTTTTGGGCGACCCAAGACTGAGCAATAGCCTGGCGCTCCTGTTGTTGATTTAACGCTTGTCCGACGATTAATTGGTCGATCACTGAGTCAAGTAAGGCATTGTGTGACGCCGTTTTGTATTCACCATTTTGCAAAGAAGCGTCATGATAAGTGCTGGCCGATAGCTGCCAACCATCAGCGCCATAACAAGCGATACTGTCATTCTGCAGCGTCTGCATCTGCACCCTGTACTGGCGGCAATACTGCCCTGCGTGACTGACAAAACTAAGTCTTGGTGTCATGTTGATACCCTCAGACAGCTCAACCATTTCACCACTTCCTGCATGATCCAGTACGTTGGCAAGAGCTGTGTTTAAGTGTGGTTGTGGCAGCAGTTGGCTATCCTCTGAGGTTTGCCCCAATATCAAACCAAAACACAAAGCCACGCCTGCGGCTAAGGCGGTATGCTGGCTAAACTGCTGCTGACATTTTTGCCACAGCGACAGCTGCACAACCTTATTGTCTGTTGCAAGTAACTGTTTGATGGCTTGCGGAACTGGCTGCTGGTCGATTTGACGGGCATGGTCGACCACCCACTCATTTACTTCAGCTAATTCTGCTAAACGTAAGGCCAAAGAATCGTCATCGGCAACCAGATCTCTGATGGCCTGCATTTCTGCTTCAGGTAATTCTGCATCTAAAAATGCGGATAATTGTTGGTCTGTAACTTTCATGCAACCAATCCTCCTTGTTGCCCTTTTATCAGGGTGATTAACGATGTCCTTGCTCTGGATAAACGGCTCATAACCGTACCAAGGGGAATATCTAAAGACTCTGACACTTCTTTATACGAAAAGCCCTGCACGGCCACCAAAGCCAATATTGAGCGTTGGTCATCTGGTAAGGCTTGCATCGCAGCATTGACCTGATTTAGAGTATTTTTCTGATCTATTTGGGCACTGCTATCCATACTTTGTTCTTCCTGAAGTTCAGGATCTTGTGCTGCCACCAGTCTGACTTTCCTGGCCCGATATTCATCTATCCAGATATTGCGGCACACTCTAAAGGCCCACTTGGCTAATTCCACCTCATCAGGCAGTCCTTTACTCAGAATTTTTTCAATGGTCGATTGCACCAGATCATCTGCGTCAGCCATAGAGCCCGTCAATGAATAAGCAAAACGGCGCAGCATGGGCAATAATTTTAATAACTGTTGTTGCATATTTATCTCCTCTTTAACAGGAAGACGAAGTACTCAAAATTTTATTCCATTATTTTGGAATTTTTTTCGGGTTCTGCACGTTTTCATGTTAAAGATACCAACAATTCAGGTTTTGAGGTCAATATGAAAGGAAAATTAACGGCGCTGGTTTTGCCCGTCCTAGCGACCAAATTCGCTTTTGCGCAGCTTCCTATTGTCAATTCCACCCTCAATCAGGTGGGAGAAATCCAACAGTCAATACAGAAAAAGCTTGTTGAGCCGTTACCGGCGCGACTTGCCAAAATTGAGCCTTTTGCCTTAAGCCAATTGCCGTCTATCGCCGAAGTAATCACCGAACCACTGAATGCTTTACCCAGTAGACTCAGCATACCGGCATTAAATAATGCAGTTGAGGTACAACTTGACGACGGCTGGCGGGCAATCGAACGGCAATGGGTTATGCTGGCAGATAATCAATCAATAGACATTCTGCAACAACATGGCGCGTCTTTACTGAGCCAGCAGCCCTACCCGGCACTGGATGTAGTGTTGTTGCGTTTCACTGTACCAGCCAGCCTAGACTCGAAGGCCGCTTTAACGCAGATCCTAGGGGATGACCAAGTCGCCACACTGGATCGTAATCACGTCTATGCCAGTCAGACTGTCGATGAAACAGCCAATCCGCAATCTTCATCTGGTCCGACAAAATTTCCTCCAAAAAAATTGCCCATGTGTGAAGATTCATTGCGCATAGGCATGCTTGATACTGCTATTCAAACCGACCATCCAGCCTTTGCCAATACAACCATTGTTACCCATAGTTTTGTCGAAAATAATAGCCAAGAACCGCAATTACATGGCACTGCCATAGCGGGTTTGCTGGTCGGGCAAGGTCATGCG
>NZ_JANQVQ010000027.1 GCF_030730205.1 Paraglaciecola sp. | reverse complement strand
CAATGACTTTTCCAGTGGGCTTGCCATGATGCAATATATACGGCGCATTGCCATCATTTCTAAGGGCACTGGAACAGACTGAAAATCGCGTGCTAGAGGATTGACTGCATCCTTGAGTACTGCCTAACTCGGTTTGGTAAAGTTGTTCAAAACGATTAAAAACGGATTGTAATTCTTGAGCATGGGAGACAGTGGTAAAGCCACTTAGAAAAAGCATAAGGCTTACTAAAGAGAAAACTAATTTCATACTTGGTGTCTTAACAGATAAATATTGCCTTACTATAACGAGGCTTTACTGATTTCGCTATGGCTATCAATCGGCTTTTACTTGTGCAAAAAAAAGAGCGCCTTAAAAGGCGCCCTTTTTCATTGTTGATATAAACGATTAAGCGAAGTAAGCCGCTAAGTCGTCACTGCCGCCAATGTGTTTACCACCAATGAATACTTGTGGCCATGTTTCTTTACCTGATAACGCTTTTAATGAGGTAAAGGAGACTTCTTTACCCATAACAAGCTCTTCGTAGGGGTAACCTTTCTCATCTAGTAGGTTTTTTGCTTTTGCACAAAATGGACACCCAGGTTTTGACAAAATAGTCACAGGCAATTTCTTCACTGCATTTGGTGCAATGTAGTCAAGCATGGTGTCAGCGTCAGACACTTCAAAGGGGTCGCCGGGCTTGTTGGGTTCAACAAACATTTTTTCGACTACACCATCTTTCACCAACATCGAATAGCGCCAGCTACGTTTACCGAAACCAAGATCTGCTTTATCAACTAATAAGCCCATACCTTCAGTAAATTCGCCGTTACCGTCTGGGATCAAAGTCACATTTTCAGCTTCTTGATCAGCAGCCCAGGCGTTCATTACAAACGTATCGTTTACCGACATACAAATAATGTCATCGACTCCGTTGGCTTTGAAGGTGCTTGCCAATTCGTTATAACGGGGAAGATGGGTTGAAGAACAAGTTGGGGTAAAAGCACCGGGTAATGAAAACACCACAACGGTTTTACCTTTAAATAACTCAGCTGAAGTACGTTTTACCCACTCATCATTCACGCGCATAGCAAAAGTGACTTCGGGTACAGCTTGACCAGCTTTATCTTGAAAATTTGGATTAGACATGGTTTTCCTCGTTTAGTTAGGTTAATCAGTATTTAACATTAAATCAGTGAGGCTAGAATAACGATTCAATGTGACAAAAGATAAGGGATAAAAACGATGCATGTAATAGAAAAAATAGATTTAAAATAAAAAATTAATCAAATTTAATGAATAAATCTACTGAAAAAAGTCATCTCCTTTTTCCGCTAACATGGCCTCAATATCTTCTATATCGGGTAAAGCGATGGTCTCTTGGTCTTTATTTCCCCCACTGGGTATCGCCTTTTCTTCATTAGCCCACTCGCCTAAATCGATGAGCTGGCATTGTTTTGAACAAAACGGCCTGAAAACACTCGCCGATGACCACTCGACTTCTTTCTTACACATTGGACACGCTACATTCATGATTTAACAACACGCTAATTGAAAAGGAACGGTGGCATCAACCCCACTACTACCCTGAATCGTTGGGGTAAAAAGGGTAAATCGTATTGCATACCGATATTTGTTGCCGCTAAGCATAGGGTAATAACCTTGGTCCGTGAAACTCACTACGCGAATTAATTCATTTTTGTCTTCAGCAAGGCCTTGATAAAAACCTTTCTCGGCATTGTGTTGCACAAAACGCCCTCGCTCACGCAAGAAGGATAGCGTTATTTCAATGGCTTCTTTAATCGGATTTAACTCTTGCATCCAAGTATTTACGTTTTTAAGTTTCTCAGCATTAGCTTGCTGCAACCAGTAGTGCAAATTTGGTAGGTCAAAACTACAGGTACCACCAGGGATGCTAAACCGCTGACGAATAGACGACAGAAAACGTTCTTCTTTTAAATCAGCCCCAATCTTTTTATTGCCTTTGAGGGATTCTCTCAAACGTAAGATCTTTTTCAGTGAGGCTTGCAGTGCATCATTATCAATATTGGGGTGCTGCGACCAAATCACTAAGTTTTTTTCATGTTGCTCAATATCTTTTAATACGTCGTTGCGCAAATCAAGGCGCTCTAGGAGGTCGAGCATGGTAAATAGTGAGCTAAAAAAATTGATAAACTGCCAATTTTCAGTGGCTACATTGGCATGTACAAGCTGCTTAAAAAGCTGCTCTAGGCGCAGATACGTTCTGACCTTTTCATTGAGCGGAAATTCGTATATCGCTTGTGACATAAAGACTCTTTAGTTGTTTTTATCGAAAATAAGTGGAATTTTATGGTCTCAGAGTCGAGACAAGCTAACATTGTAAAGAATTTTTAAGCAAATCTATAGGCCGATATAACGAATACCACGCCTATTCACTCACATTGTTGCCTATGCGGACTCGGCTAATGATAAATACAGCTGGTGTAGCTGTGCTACTTTTTCGATTAATTCTTGTTCAGAGCCTTCATTTTCTATCACATCATCGGCCACGGCTAAACGTTGTTCACGACTGGCTTGAGCCCGCATGATAGCAGATATCTGTTCAACATTGCTGTTATCTCTAAGCACGGTGCGCTGTAACTGAGTGGCTTCACTCACATCGACTATCAGTACCCTGTCCACCGTTTTATATCCCTGATTTTCGACCAATAAGGGCACACTCAAAATACAATAAGGCGAACTGGCCCCTTGGGTTTGTTGCTGCATTTGCTCTCGAATTAGCGGGTGGAGCAACTGATTAAGCCATTCTTTCAGATCGGGCTGAGTGAAAACCAGCTGCCTTAGTAAAGCGCGATTGAGGTGGCCATGATTGTCTAAAATATCTTGGCCCAATTTAGCCACAATCGCATTTAGACCAGGAGTTTGAGGCGCAACGACCTCTCGAGCTATCACATCGGCATCGATAATATCGATACCTAATTCGGCAAATAGATTTGTAACGGTAGTTTTACCGCTGCCAATTCCTCCGCTCACCCCCACTACATAAGTGCTCATCGCACTATCCAGGCAAGGTATTGGCTTACAAACCAATCACCGTAAAGTAAGGTTAACCAGCCTGCTGCAGCTAAATAAGGCCCAAAGGGTATAGGCTGACTTTTGTCGCGGCCTTGAATTAAAATCAAACTGATACCGACAATGGCGCCAACTAAGGACGATAATAAAATCACCACAGGTAATTGTTGCCACCCTACAAAAGCGCCTAAAGCCGCTAACAATTTAAAATCGCCATAGCCCATGCCTTCTTTGCCAGTGAGCAACTTAAAAGCCCAATACAGCGACCATAAACACACATACCCCACGGCGGCGCCAATGATGGCATCTGCACTACCAACATACACACCACTGATACTGGCCAGTAAACCAATCCACAACAGACTTAGGGTTAATTGGTCGGGCAATAACATCTTGTCTAAGTCAATGAAAGTCATCGCAATTAATAACCAAGTGGCAAGCACGGCCAGTAAAGCGGCTGGCCCAAAGCCAAAATGCCACGCAGCAACCGCGCTCAGAACAGCGCTCAGCAGCTCAACGAAGGGATAACGAATAGAGATACTATTTTGGCACTGACTACATTTGCCTCTGAGCCATAACCAGCTTAATACGGGGATATTTTCCCAGGCTCTGATTTTGTGTTGGCAGCTGGGGCAAGTTGAATCGGGCTTGACCAGATTAAAAGCTTGAGTTTGGCTGGTATGAGAGGCTTGATCAGGGTGTAAATAACTTTCACATTCTTGGCGCCATGCGCGCTCCATCATAATAGGTAGGCGATATATCACCACATTCAGAAAACTACCTACCAACAAACTGACCACAAACACCGTGCCAATAAAATAGGCGGGTGATTCGCTCATGAGTTGTAACATTGCATTCATCGTTGAAAACTTATATCAGTGAGAGAAAAACGCCATAGCTTGCCAGATTTTTTTTTCTCAAGCTATGAATCAATGATGACGTGTATTGAGCTGCTAGGAGAATTTCGTAGCTAAAATGCACCGGTCACCGACAGCTTCTAAAACAACAAATCATCACTCAGTAGGAGTGGGGTCGGTCCTGAGCATAAACCTGTTAAAAGAGATTCGCAGCTAAAGCAGCTCCTACAAAAAGCAATCATTGCTCTTTAGGAGCGGCTTCCGCCGCGAGCCCACGCCCGCAACTCGAAGTTATTTATATGACATTACCCATTTCAAATATTGGTAAATACATCGCAACAATTAAGCCTCCAATAACTACACCTAAAACAGCCATAATCATCGGCTCTAACAAGCTGGTTAAACCATCAACTAAGTCATCTACCTCTGCCTCATAGATAAAGGCAATTTTACTGAGCATTTCATCAACGGCCCCCGCCTCTTCACCGATGGCGATCATTTGCACCACCATTTCTGGAAACACACCCGTTGAGCGCATAGCAACATTCATTTGAATACCGCCAGCCACTTCTTTTTTCACAAATAAAATGGCATCGCGGAAAATCGCATTACCCGCAGCACCTGCAGCAGAATCTAAGGCGCTGATTAGTGGAACACCCGCGGCAAAGGTGGTTGACAAAGTACGAGTAAATCGAGCCACGGAGGCTTTTTTGAGTATTTCGCCAATCACCGGAATTTTAAGCAGTTTCGCATCCACTGAATCACGCAATTTTTTTGATTTTTTATGTGCTCGTTTAAATAAATAGCCTGCTACAAATAGCCCCGCACCAACAAACAGACCGTTGTCTTGCATAAAACGGGAAATCACTAAAACAAATTGGGTAAAGGCAGGTAATTCAGCGCCAAAACTACTGAAAATTTCTTCAAACTGTGGCACTACAAAAATAAGCAATATCGTAGTAACGATAAAAGCCACGGTAATAACCGCAATGGGGTAAAACATGGCTTTTTTAATTTTAGACTTTAAGGCTTCGGCCTTTTCTTTGTAAATGGCAATACGGTCGTAAATGGTTTCAAGGGCGCCAGACTGCTCACCGGTTTCAACTAAATCACAGTACAAATCATCAAATTGGTCAGGGTGTTTGCGTAACGAGTTAGATAAGGGGTTACCCGCTTTTACTTCGTTGCTGATCTCAGCCAACATTTTGCGCATTTTTACATTGTTATGACCTTGGGCGATCATATCAATGGATTGGATCAACGTCACACCCGCACTGAGCATGGTAGCTAACTGGCGCGATACCACGGCAATATCCATGGGCTTAATTTTTTCAGCCCCTTTGCCAAATAAAGGTGTGCTGAGCTTTTTGACTTTTTTGGCAGAGATACCTTGCCGGCGCAATTGATTTTTGGCTTCTAATATCGAGGTAGCTGATATCTCACCTTTAACCGCCTGACCACGTTTGTTAGCGCCTGAATATTCATACGTGATAGGAGCAGCTGCCATGATATTTTTACTCCATC
This sequence comes from Paraglaciecola sp., assembly GCF_030730205.1. Taxonomy (GTDB): domain Bacteria; phylum Pseudomonadota; class Gammaproteobacteria; order Enterobacterales; family Alteromonadaceae; genus Paraglaciecola. The sequence continues at coordinate 428 of NZ_JANQVQ010000027.1, read as the reverse complement.
ATTTTTAAACGATAAAAAGCCCAATTTAATCTGGGCTTTTTCATATTTAATTTTGGTAACTTACTAGCATGAAGTAGCTGGTGTACATGTTTCAGCCCAAACAACTTGACCCGAAGCTTGACGTGTAGGTGTCATCACATATGACGCGCCGCTCATACTTCCAGTAGCGTCGGTTGCTGCATCAATAGTGATAACCCCGGCAGCTGTGGTCACGCCAATTACACCCGCACCTGCAGTTACATCAGCAGGGATACCATTTGAACCACCATCGCAGTTTGCCAAAGATCCTTCAGTATTCGAACATATTTCAACCGCAATTTTTGCACCGCCAGCACTGTTTTTGAGTTCAGTAAATTTAGCTTTGTCTGTATAAGTTTGATAAGCAGGCAATGCGATCATGGCCAAGATACCGATGATGGCAACAACAA
>NZ_JANQVQ010000026.1 GCF_030730205.1 Paraglaciecola sp. | reverse complement strand
TCATTAAAACCTGTAAGTTGGGTTAAACACTGAGCAGATTCACTTAATCAAAAATTCGGGGGTATTCCCCCCGTGACCAAACTGGTAAATTAAGAACGTTTTGAGGATACCACTCAATGTTAAAAACAAAAACCTTAATTTAAGCCATAAAGAGGTTAATTTACTTCTGTTACTGGATACAAAAGCACTGCGTTTAAGGCAGCATACTCCGTAACATCCAGGCGGTTTTTTCGTGCACATTTAGCCGCTGGGTTAAGATATCTGCCGTGGGTTGATCGTTCGCAGCATCAACCAGTTCATACAGTGAGCGGGCTGTTCTTGCGGTCGCTTCCTGGGCTTTCACCAGATGTTTTAGCATCTCAGTAGCAGTAGGCACACCCTCAATTTCCTCAAAGCTGGCTAACTTAGCGAATTCTTTATAAGTGCCGGGAGCCGGGTGGCCCAGTGCACGGATCCGCTCTGCGATATCATCCAGCGCATTCCACTGCTCGGTATATTGCTCCATAAACATATTGTGCAGGCCATTAAATTGCGGACCTGTCACATTCCAGTGAAAATTATGCGTCATCAGATAAAGCGTGTAGCTATCGGCCAGTAATTTTGACAGACCCGCTGCAATTTGCTTACGGTGTTCGTCACTGATCCCAATATCAGGATTCTGTAATCCAGCTTTTTCATTACTCATCGTGTTTTCCTTGTTTTTTCCGACATACATAAAAATAACCGTTTTAGTCGCCACTCCGGCACTATCATTGATTATTGAGGCTTTACCGCTACCACCTGACAGACCGCGGCCATGCCATTGTGTCCGGTGCCTTCGACCACTTCCCGTTCACATGCCTGTAGATGTGACATGGTCAGGCCTTTGAGCTGTTCATCGAGCATACAAAGGCTATACAGCATCTTAATATCCTGTGGGCCACCGGTTTTAAAACTTAGTTGTTCAGGCCGGTAAAACTCGCCAATAAAAAGCCCGTCAGGTCGCAGCGCTGTTTTAATTTGCGCAAATACCCGATCCCGGATGGCTTCTGGTAAATGCATAAAAATAGCGACGATAAGATCCCATTTCTCTTCACCAAGCGCATAGTTCGCCAAGTCACCCTGTTGCCAGCGTACCTTTACGCCGGCTTTGTCTGCCAGTCGGCGACCTTTATCCAATGCCACCATTGAGATATCGACGGCGGTCACATCATGACCTAATTGCGCCAGATAAACGGCATTTCGTCCTTCACCCTCGGCTAAACACAGCACTTTTGAATTTGGCTTGATTCTAGCTATCTGACTGACCAAAAAGTCATTTGGCATTTCGCCATACACATAGTCTTCCTGAGCATAGCGCTCATCCCAAAATGTAGAACCGGACATATCTTTCCTTTTTAACTTTATTACGACGACTTAATCCCGAGCTCAGCAGACTGCGGGTCAAAATGATAAGCATAAAAAACCACCGGGATGACCACTAAGGTCAGTAAGGTGGAGATAAAAATACCAAAGATTAATGATACTGCTAGGCCACCAAAAATGGGGTCGTCCAAAATAAAGAACGCGCCCAACATGGCTGCCAATCCAGTTAGAATGATTGGGCGGGCCCGCACGGCGGAAGCATGAATAACAGCGATTTTCAGTGCGGTACCCGCTACAGTTTGCTGCTGAATATAGTCCACCAGCAAGATTGAGTTACGGACAATAATGCCGGCAAGGGCAATCATGCCAATCATCGATGTGGCGGTGAAGGCTTGTTGCATTATCCAATGTCCTGGCAATATCCCAATTAAGGTTAGCGGAATGGGCGCCATAATAATCAGCGGCACACCGTAAGATTTAAATTGTGCCACGACTAATAGATAAATCAGCACTAATCCCACCGCATAGGCTAATCCCATATCGCGGAAGGTTTCATAGGTTATTTGCCATTCACCGTCCCATTTTATGCCTGGTTGGGTAGATGCTTGCGCAGGGGCGATAAAGTGCTGCTTGAGATCAGGTCGTTGCTGCTTCAGGTGCTTACTGATTTCAAGCATGCCGTACAACGGGCTGTCGCTGCCACCGGCTAGATCCGCAGTGACAAAGACGACCGGTCGCAAGTCTTTCCGATAAATTGTTTGTTGTCTTGATGTGGTTTCAATGCGGAGCAACTCACCTAGTGGCAAAGTGGTACCATCTCTTGTCGCAATGGGTAATTGCAATAATTGTGTTAAGTCTGCTAGCTCAGCCTCGGCTAAGCGCAGCGAAATCGGTGTGAGTTGATAGTGCTGTGCTGAGTATAAATACCCGGCAGCCTGACCGCTGATGGCAAGTTGAATGCTTTGATTAATGTCACTAACCGCCACGCCGAGTAAAGCCGCTTTTTGTTGATCAATCTGGAACAACCAACGGGTCTGGGCGGCTTCCTGAGTTGAATCAATGTCGGTAACATGGCGAGTTTTGGCGAAGAATTGTTTGAGCTCAGTAGCAATAGCTAACTGGGTGGCATAGTCTGCGGCGTACACTTCGGCTACCAGAGGTGCCATCACCGGTGGCCCGGGTGGGACTTCGACCAATTTTATGCTACTGCCTTCTGGCACCATGATCTGTGAAAGCTGTTCGCGAATTTGCAAGGCGATGGTATGACTTTGCTGATCACGCGCTGTGTGCGGATAAAGGTTAACCTGAATATCGCCATGCCACGGCTGTTGGCGTAAATAATATTGCCGGACCAAGCCGTTGAAACTAATCGGTGCCGCTGTACCGGCATAAGTTTGTAAATGCGCGACCGCAGGATGTTGTAGTAATTGCTGGCTGATGTCGTTAAGCACTCGCTGCGTTTGCTCAAGGGTGCTACCTTCAGGTAAGTCAACAATGATTTGAAACTCGGATTTATTATCAAAAGGTAGCATTTTTAGCACTACAGCTTGTTGTTGTACTAACAACATTGAACTGAATATCGCAATAAGTAGCGCCAATAACAGCAGTAACCGATTACGTTTACCCTTCTGTTGGTCTAAAAAGGGTAACATCAGCCGCTTAAATAGCCGCTCACTGCCAGCGGTTGAGGTGTCGTGATGTGCGTCCTTCGGCTGATAATTAGCAAACACTTTATAAAATAACCAGGGCGTGAAGATAAAGGCGACCAGTAACGACAATAACATTCCCATGCTGGCGTTAATCGGGATTGGGCTCATATAAGGCCCCATCAAACCCGACACGAAGGCCATCGGCAACAGCGCCGCTACTACGGTAAAAGTTGCAAGGATGGTCGGAGCACCAACCTCATCAACTGCTTTAGGAATGGCCTCTAGCAGACTTTGCTTACCCTCCAGCCAATAGCGATGCAGGTTTTCCACCACAACGATGGCATCATCGACTAGAATGCCGATCGAGAAAATTAAGGCGAACAGTGACACCCGATTTAAGGTAAAGCCGTAAGCCCAGGACGCAAAGAGTGTCAGAGCCAGCGTAATAATCACCGCCATACCAACCACGAAGGCTTCTCGCCAGCCAAGAGCAAAGCCAACCAACAGTACGACTGAAAGCGTGGCGAATAACAATTTTTTAATCAGGGTGTCGGCTTTTGCTTTCGCGGTCTCGCCATAGTTTCGACTAACCGTGTAGCGCACGCCATGCGTCAGGTAATCGTCACTCAGTGCTATCAACCGCCGTTCAATGGCCTGAGTCACTTCAACCGCATTCACGCCCGGTTGTTTGGCCACATACAAGGTGACTGCAGGGTATTGGAGTAGTTGAGTGTCGTCAGATCCTGCGCCGATATCGCTTTTGTCAACGCGCACGATATGTTGCACATAGCTGGTTGGTTCAGCAGGTGCAAGATTAACGGCAGCAATGTCACCTAAATACACCGGTACTTTGCCGTTTTCGGTTTGCCTGACGGCGATAATAAGTCCAGCTACGTCTTCAGGTGTTCGCAGCGGGTGGCCGGATTCTAATAAAATCTGTTGTTTCTGCTCCAGCATTCCCATGTGCTGGCTAAGCCCCTGGCTTTGTAATAACGCAGCCTGCACACTAGCCAAGTCAAGCTGGTAGGCTGCCAGCTGCGCCACATTAAAACGCACTAACAGCGACTCGTGGGTATCACCTATGGGATAAATATCACGAGTGCCCGGTACTTGTTGTAGTTGTTCCGCCAAACTACGTGCCGCAGCACTGAGTTGGCTGTGAGTTACCGTCTCTCGATCTCCCCACAGCGTGACCGCAAATACGGGCACATCATCTATTCCTTTAGGTTTAATTAAAACCGGGCCAATACGGCTATCTGCAGGTTGCCAGTCTGAATTAGCATAAAAAGCATTATAAAGACGAACTAGTGCATCGGTGCGGGGCTCACCGACTTTAAATTGCACGGTCAAGACGGCCATGCCGGGTTCAGATACCGAATAGATATGTTCAATACCGGCAATTTCAGCAACGATTTTCTCGGCAGGCACAGCGACCTGTTTTTCCACCATGGCGGCACTGGCGCCGGGATAGGCGATAAACACATTGGCGAAGGTGACTTCAATTTGTGGCTCTTCCTCGCGTGGGGTCACCCAAACGGCGAAGGCACCAAGTAAAAAACCGACCAATGCCAACAAAGGCGTAAGTTGATTTACTCTAAAAAAACGGGCCAGCTGACCGGCAATACCAAGCGACTTAGTCATGCCAAACTCCTGCTATTCCATTATCGCTGAGGGTTGTTGACCCGTTGCAGGCAGTGACGCATTGGCTATAACTCGATCGCCTGCTACCAAACCGGACAGGACTTGTAGTGTACTATCAGGCAACTCCTTTACCCGGACTGGCTGTAAGATGCGACCACTAGGAGAGGCTAACCACACGGCTAGCATTTCGCCCCGTTTTACTAGCGCGAGCTTGGGGATAACCAACATAGTGTGCTCTGCTATTTTTAGCTTCAAACGATGCCAACTTCCAGGATAAAGACCATGTTCTCGATAATCACCCTGAGGTAAATCAAGCCGGAATAAAAAGCTATGGCCAAGCCGATCAGCTTCCGGAGCGATTTTAAGTTGGATGTTGTTAAGTGGAAGTACCGTGCCATCCTGCGCAACCAATTGTGACATAGTTACTTGCTGGGCTGCAGCCACGTGTTGCTGCGAGAGTTGGCCACTTATTCGCAAGTGCTCCAGACTTAATCCCCGAATTAAAGGTTGTCCGGGATTAGCCAGTTCACCTAACTCGACAAAACGTTGCTGGACAATGCCAGTATACGGAGCGCGCACCACGGTTTGTTCCAGTTGTTCAGCTGCCGCCATTAATGCTGCCTGGGCTTGTTGATGTCTTGCTTTGGCAGCGGCGAAGTTAGCATTGGCCTGATCCAGAGCGGATTTAGCGACCAGCCCTTGTTCATGTAGTTCCGTGATCCGCCGTTGCTCTTTTTGCATTTCATCAAGCCGAGTTTGGGTTTCGTTGGCCTGCGCCTGAGCTTGTTTAAACCGCGCTTGCTGTTCGATATCAGTAAAGCGCACGATGACGGCGCCTTGTAAAACCATATCATTCACATCATAAGGAAGTTCAGTGATACGTCCCGAGGTTTGTGCTGAGACTGTCGCAGACGAGATGGCTTCAATCGTTACAGGCAGTGTTAGCCATTGTGGTTTGGTTTCTTGCTGCACGGTTATCCAAGTCTCAGCAATGATTGTCGACGAGACCCAATAAAGACAAAAAAGAAACATAAAACGTTTAGAAAGCATGGCCAACTCCTTCAACACACGCCTGTTATAGACACTTAGATTATAGTATTACGCAAACTGCAGTAAACCTTAATTAAGAATTTTCTCAAGTAATGTGAAGATAAATGACAACTTGCATAAGTTTAGCTACATGAGCCAGCTTTTATGTGGGCCTGGA
>NZ_JANQVQ010000025.1 GCF_030730205.1 Paraglaciecola sp. | reverse complement strand
TGTGGCTTTTTTCTGAAATTGGTAATTTATATTGGTAAGGTTTATTGGTAACAATTATTTTGTTAATTGGTTGATACATTGCTTTTAATTGAGTATATTCAAAACAACAATTGCATAACATAAATATAACAGGCAATTCTCAATCACATGCTCGCTCAAAAAACAACGGAGAACTCGATATGTCGTTGATATCAAGGAAACATAGAGACTTAAGTAATCAGGAGGAGCAATTTAGGCTTTCGCCTGTTGCAAAATTGGTGAAAGCTGCAGTTTTCGTCTCTTTAACCAGCTCATTGGCATTTGCTGCCCAAGCTCAAGAGTCGTCTGCGCCAACGTCTGCTGACGTCGATGATGAGTTGGAAATCATCAACGTAGTTGGTACACGTAAAACCATTCAAGACCAAATCGCCATCAAGCGTGAAGCGACTACTGTTGTTGATGGTTTATCTTCGGATGACATTGGTGAATTACCAGCTCTGTCAATTGGAGAAGCGCTGGAGTCGATTACTGGTGCGGCGTCTCACCGTGAAAATGGTGGCGCCACTGAAATCACGATTCGTGGTCTTGGTCCGTTTTTGAGTGCAACCCATATCAATGGCCGTGAAGCCACTAATGGTAGTGGTGACCGTTCAGTTAACTTCTCACAGTTTCCGTCGGAGTTGATGAGAAAAGTAGCCATTTATAAAACTCAAGATGCATCGATGATCGAAGGTGGTGTTGCAGGTGTTATTACCTTAGAAACCGTGCAGCCCTTAGATTTTGGCAAGCAGCGCATTCAAGGCGAAGTGAAGCTTAATTACAATCCTGATGAAGGTAATATCGACAATTCTTTACAAAGTGATGTGGGCTACCGCGGCACCTTTAGTTACGTTGATCAATTTGAACTAAACAATGGCCAGTCTCTTGGGGTTTCGCTTGGTGTACAGCGCCAAGACATCAGTCAGCCAGAGGCAGAATACCGGAGCTCAAGTCCAAGCGGTACATCGCTATGGCCTTGCTTAAACGATCCATCTAACACCAATGAAGGTTTTTACCGCAGTAGTGCTGGTGACTGTGAAGACCAAGTGTCAGGTAGCAGTAATCAAGGGTATCAGACAGGCATAAACCCTGAAACTGGCAAAGCGTACAGTGATGGTACGCCTTATGCCTGGACTGGCAGTAGCCGTAGCTATCGTCAAAATGAAACCCTAGATGAACGTGATGCGTTTTTCTTAGCAGTGCAATATCGCCCAACTGACGCGTGGGATATTAATATTGATGCGCAACTATCAGATCGAACTCAAGAAGAAGCCCGTCATGATTTGATTTGGCTGCAAAAGCGCGTTACGCCAGGAGTAACAGGTCAAAATCTCATTACTAATGAGGTGGGCGGCATACTGCACTGGGAAGGCGAAGAGCGATTTGAATCGGCCGGAGAGCAATTCTCACGCGAAGAAAATTATGTTGGTTATGGCATCAACATTGAGCATTACACGACAGATGCTTTAACTATTAACCTTGATCTTGCTTATTCACAAACCAAACGTGAAGAGCTGCAAATATCCAACCGCGGCAGAACGGCAAATCGTCCATTCTTTACTTGGGACATGGGAGAGTATATTCCTTCCATTACCGTCACTGATTTTGACGTAAGCGATATAGCTAACTTCACGGATAGCCTACGTACCCGCCTTGACCGTGAAAACGTTCGTGAAAATGAAATTATGTCTGCTCGCTTAGATTTTGAGTACTTGCTTGATTCAGGTATGTTCAGAGCAGTTAAAGGTGGTTTGCGTGTGTCTGAATTAACCTTTTTGCAATTAGGTGGCACTGAAGGTACGGGTTCAAGAACCGAATACGCCTTAGATTCATCCGCCCCTGAAGCACTGGGTATACTCGAAAATTGTCAGATTGATTTCCCTGAAAGCAGCTTTTTATCATCGGTGTCAGACGGCAATCTGATTACCAACGTTGATAGTGATGGAAATGTAATTAGTAGCGGCACAGGCTCGTCTTGGGCAACCTATGACAATGTCTGTTTTTCACAAGCCGTTGTCAGCTTGAGTGGTGGAGACTTTGCGTATCCCGAGCTTGAGTATGAAAATGCGGGCACAATTGATGTTACCGAAAAAACCAAAGCCATCTACACCATGGTTGATTACGATACTGAAATGTTTGGAAAAATCGTTCGTGGTAATTTTGGCCTACGTATCGTAAACACTGAAGTCACCTCTGTTGGATTTAGAAGTAGTTTCAACGTATTAGTTGATGAACAAGGCATCCTCAGCTTACAAAAAAATGCAATTAACGAGAGCATTGTAGGAGGTGGTAGTTACACTGAGGTATTGCCAAGTTTTAATTTCGTGATGGATTATTCTGAGGATGTCTTGTTACGTGCGGGTATTTATCGTGGTATGTCTCGTGCCAACCCCGGCAACCTTGGCTATAGCCGCGATTTTCAAACGGATGATGATTTAGCGCCGACCTCGATTGCTGATTTGATTGTTGGGGTAAATGGATCGGGCAACCCCGATACTAAACCGCTCATGTCGTGGAACTACGACCTTGCTGTTGAATGGTATCCCAATGAAGACTCGATTGTTGCACTTGGTCTTTATTACAAGCAATTCCAAGGCGGTTATCAGCAAACTACTGTGCTTGAAAACTTCAATATTGAAGGACAAGACTACTCTTTACCTATCACTAACTCAGTAACCACCGACGATGAGTCTGAGATCATCGGCCTTGAAGCGTCACTTGCCTATCGTTGGGATAGTGGCATTGGTATCAAGCTAGGCTACAACTATGCGGATTCTAATTTTGAGTTTGAAGACAGTTTGTACGGTGACACCTTTGTTACCGACGTAGAGGGTAATACAACTCAGCTAACCGCTGGCATCATCGAGCCTGCGGGTGTACCTGGTTTCTCTGAGCACGTGTTCAGTGGGCAGTTGTATTATCAAGTGGGTGATTTTGATACGGCACTTATTTACAAATACCGCAGCGACTACTTCCAGCCTTACACCACTGACGGCACACGTTTACGTTACGTTGATGAAGTAGGTGTGTGGGAAGCCCGTGCGTCTTACAAAATCAATAGCAACATTCGTGTGAAAGTCGAAGCGATTAACCTATTCAGTGCACCTAAGTCACAAGATTTCTTTGTTCGGAATAATTTAGGTGAGGTCAATGATTATGGTCCGCGTTTATTCGCTGGAATTAGCCTTAAGTATTAACCGAATCTAATCAGTGCTTAGTCAGGACGCAGCATAGTAAGGGTAAAACTCGCAAGCCAAGGCTGACGGGTTTTATATCGAATGCTTTGGGTTTGATTTGGATAAACCAACCAGCTCAAGGCAATTTTGCTCAAGCGCCTGATTCAGACACTTTATTCGCTAGAAGAAGTTAAAAATTTATAAATACAGTATTGGTAATAACAAAGCTATAGAAAGACAGTTTTTTTGTCATACCAATTCAATTAACACTATGTTGGCATTTACCACCTGTGGTGGATAACTAAGCAACGTAATAGAACTGAAACTTTCAGGAGTAGAAAGCATGGTTAATAAGTCACTTATATCCATCATCGTCGCGACCACCTTAGTGGGTTGTGGTGGTGGTGATAAAGACGAACTGGACGGCAATAGTAGAGGAAGTATCGCAATCACTGGTGGCGACTTAATTGCAGGTGCCACACTGACTGCATTAGCGACTGATGCAGACGGAATCAAAAATGACACCCTAGTTTATGCATGGTCTACAGGCGCAACTGGCTCGTCTTATACCATTACCGAAGCAGACGAGGGTTCAATTATTTCGGTATCGGCTCGATACACCGATGAAAAAGGTATTACCGAAGGGGTAGGGGCTGCTACCTCCGTTGTACTGCCAACCCTAGAGGTAAGAGCTAAGGTTGTAAAAGGATCAGTAAGCGGTGCAAGCTGCGAACTATTTGCCGTCAATGATAGTGGGGTAGCGGTGACGCCTGCTCAAGCCTCAGCCACCTCCGATAATACCGGTGGACTGACATTTGCAGATGTTCACTTTGAAGGTACAGGCCTCGTTTCATGCACTGGTGGAACGTATACCGATGAGTCAAGCGGTGCAACCCTTGACGCCCCAGCGCTTAGAGCGGTGTTGAGTGTTGTTGAAAATTTAGGTCTGGATGATAATGGCGAAGCGATCCCATCACCCCGCTATGTGGTTTCTCCTTTGACTGAGATGGCCGTTCAGGCTTCTGGTGCTGATTTAAATGCTTTTGCAGATAATGCGGCAACTATCAATGCCCGTTTTGGTATTCGTTTTGATACAACAACAGTGCTACCCACAGAAGTAGGAGTGGTTACGCTTGGCGCTGAAGGTGCTGAAAATGCAGACCGTTATGGCTCAGCCTTAGCGCTTTTATCGCAACTCGATGCCGATAACACAGACAAAGACATGGCCGCTCTGATAGCCGATATTGCCGTTGATTTAGCAGATGGCACATTTTCAGAAGCAAACTTAGCTGCATTTGAAACAGCACAAGTAAACTTACAAACTACCTCTGCCGTTGCTAACGATCTAAATGACGCTTTACTTGACGTTATTGGCTCGGCTATTGGTTACAACAATACGCCAGTTGCAGCCGTCATTGAGGGGGCATTAAGCGGTACCGTAAAAAATACTACAACTACTCCTTTAACGGGCATAGTGACCGTTGTTGATCCAAATTTTGAAGAAGATGCCATTTTGGTTCAAAGCGACGTGGTACTCGATTTTGGTACATTCAGTATCAGTGCTCAAGGCGCTTGGTCGTATACCGTTGACGTCAATAATGAAACTGTCGCTAACCTTGAAGTCGGTAACTCTGTCAACGATACCGTTACCATCGCGTCAATCGATGGCACCACAGCAGAGATAGCAATTCGTATCGCAGCGCTAACCCAAGTGGTTAAACTGTCTGATCCCGGCAGTGACACAGGTGAAATTAAATTTAGCGTAAATAATTTACGTAAAGGTAAGCTAACTGCGACTTTCTTGAAAGACGAAACACTGGGTAGCGATGGCAATGTCAAAGATGCTTATATTACCCTTTACGGTAACAATGGTAGCTCGGCCAATGCTTTAATCGACTTACGTATTCAAGGCAATCAAACTGACAGTTTAGGTAATGCTATTGCGCCTAGATTCTTAGTGCGCAACACAGAAGCTGCTGCTTATCCTGGTGATATGGTCACAGCCCCCTTCGTTGAAGGTGAATTCTATGATATCGAAATTAGCTGGGACATGGATCAAACTGAACAACTCACCCTTACTATTAACGGTGAAGTAGTTGGTGGCGGTTCGTTTGTGACATCTGCCACAGGCGACTATTTTGCTGATGGTGTTCAAACAATTCAATTTAGATTTAGTGACAATGACAGAACCGTTCCTTTTGGTGCGTTCTTCGTTGACAACATTGCAGTATATTCAGATGTTGCCGGCACGGTAAGTGTATTTGCCGATGATTTTGAAAATTATAGTGAAGGTGAAACCTTAGACGGCGCTGGTAGCCTTTATAGTCCAGCTATCTATGCTGAGGTTGTGGTATATGATTCAGGTGATGGTACCGTTGAACCGACACCAGCCGCTTTCTTTAATCTAACTGCATCACTTCCCAGCGATCAAACAACAGCCTTGACCGGCACAGTCAGCGTAATCGACCCAGATGAAGGTGAAGCGTCAATAGCGCCAGCATCTTTTGCAACAACTTGGGGTGATTTTTCGATTCAAGCCGATGGTAACTGGACGTATACGCTAGATACGGCTAACGCAACTATTGCGGCCTTAGTTCAAGGTGAGAGCGAAACAGATACTATTTCTATTATGTCATATGACGGCACAATGGCTGACTTAGT
>NZ_JANQVQ010000024.1:2651-5899 GCF_030730205.1 Paraglaciecola sp. | reverse complement strand
AATCCAACGCCCGACCAACAGGTACTATTCTATCTAGTCCTGTTATCGACGGTTGCTCTACAAGCTTTAACAGGTCTTTTTGTTCAACTTGCCAATAACTGAGGGTTTGTAACTTGTTATCGATGTGCTCAGGCAACTCAAGCATACATTGCAAGTGCTTGATTAAGAATAAACCACTGCCCAAATGCCAGCCTAAAAACTCAGGTTTAATACACTCAACAGGCAAGGCACAAATAGTCCGATTTACCAGTGGTTTATCTGCCAAACCGCTACTTTGAATTAGCTGACTGACCACGAGATGGTTATTTAGCCCATTGATTTCAATGGCCTGCCCGCTAGCCAATAAGTTGATTTGGCTAAATAAAGCCTGTTGCTGTGAGGTATTACCTAACCAAAAAATTACTCGTGGCGAAGAGCATGCTTGCTGGGCATGAGGTTGGGTGTCGCGCCACAATAAGGCTGCGAGTTCACTTACTTGCGCCTTATCAACTAAGGCATTGCCGTTAACCAAGGCAGCAGAATAACGATCAGCGAAGCTAATATCACGACAACGGGGTTTGATGGGTAAGGATCGGATAGCATTGACGCTATCGTCGCCGCCCCAAATTACTCGGGCATCCGCCAGCAAAGATAATTCTGCGCTAAAAGTGGCCTCTTTGGGATAAGTCACAAACAGGTTACTTTGGGCAACATCGGCAAATTCCGCTTGATTTAAAACCTGATTGAGTAATTGCAGCAAGGTATTTTTAGCCGCAGAGTCGGCACTGGCAACCCGCACAATGTTGTTATTGCCCATCAATAACGAACATATCCAGCTATAGACAAACATGGTATCCACATTGGCAGGCGTAAAGTGCAGCACTAATCCTAAAGCCTTAGTAATGCCGCTTGATTGACTTTGCTGTGTTTCTTTTAGCTGCTGAATATGACTATTCCGCAACCAAAAACCAAGAGCCACCAACTCCGGAAGGGCTTTGGCTCGACTATCGGATAATAGCAGCTTAGATAAGACCTGAATGAAGGCTAATATTTGCGGGGCAAATGGTTGCCTAAGTGGAGCATTTACACAGTTGGATAAACTGCTGTGTGCAGGCGCCAATATTGTTAACTCAGCCATGGGCCACTCCGGTTTGTGTATCGCTGCATCCACGTACTTCGGTTTTGGGTAAACGACCATCAATCGCGATGGTCTTACCTAATTGACCACAGGGACAAGTATCAATAGCAGTTATTCTGCCCATGTCTTCAGTGAGTAAACTAAAGCCGGGATAGCTCGTTGGCAAGGCAGATAATACTTGGATTATACCCTGCTCACTTATTTTGCACGGCGATAAGTCATAAGGGTTGCGCACAATCACATCAGCCAGTAATGGTGCATGAAGGTGGCCATGATAACATTCAACAAAGATGGTGCCGACCTGTTCAGCCATACCATAAAAGTTATGCACTTTAGTGGCGCCTATGGTCTGTTTAATGTGCGCTTTTAAGGTGTCGTTATCGACTTTTTGATCTTCAAGTTTTTTCCAGCCGCCGCTATGCAATACAATGGCCTGCTCTAACTTAAGTTGTTTATTTTGCTGTTTTAAAGCCTCAATAAAATAAGCCCATAACATAAAGGTAAAACCAAAAATCAATACCGGCTGATTGCGATACTTTGCAGTAAAAGCGGCAATGGCTGGCCAGTCAGGCTGCATATTGTCATCTAAGGCATAACAGTGGTCACGACCAAAAAACGCAAGCCCCTGAATCCCCGCCGCACGAGCACTAAACTTAGGATTTTTAACAGTGCTAGCGGCATCAATGATCAACATGGGTAAACGTTGTTTGCCAATCGTAGCTTGTAATATATTCACCAAGGCTTTTGACTGCCGCGCACTGGTGGCTTTGTCTAAATAAACTTTAGCGGCAGTTTGACTAGTCGTCCCTGAAGACTGCAATACTTTAAAAATCTCTGGCTGATCAATGCTATAGAGTTCAAGTTGTTTAAACAATCGCACTGCGATATAAGGCAAAGCTTCTAGCTCACTGGCCACAGACTGTTGCTGATTGGCGTTAATAATATTTTGATAGGCTAAACAGTGTTGTTGATGATGTAAGTGTAAGTCATTCAAAATGGCTAACAGTAGCGACTCTTTTTGGACTTGTGGCAAAACATGGCTATCTTGCTGCATTAACTCAATGAGCTTTTGGCTATAAGCGCCCAATGGCTGCTGTGTGTTCTGATGTTCCGACATATTAGCGACCTAAAACCTGCAACATGGCGGGATAATCCTTTTTACCATTGGTTGTTAAGGGCAATGCATCGACATTAAACACTTCTATAGCGCTATGATGTAGATGTAATTGGCGACTCAAATTAATTTTTAGATCAGCTGTTTGATTATGATTTTTAACCGCCACCAGCAATTTACTATCGTCACCTAAACAATAACAAGCCAGACCTTGTTGAGTGAGAATGTTTTCAATTTCATCCAAATTAATCCGTAAACCAAACAGTTTAATAAAACGTTTAAGACGACCACTAATGAAATAATCTCCATCGTCGTCTCGATAAGCAAGATCACCGGTCTTTAATTCTTCTACACTAATCAGTTGCGCTAAGTCTTTAAGTTGCTCAGCATAGCCCAACATTACATTCGCACCGCGATAGATTAATTCGCCAGTTTGCCCCGCCTGATTAATGACTTGCCCCTGTTCATCGTGCAGCACAAACTCCCCACCAGGAATAGCGCGCCCAATGCTTTGTGGCTTGGCGGCAATGACTTCACTGGGTAAATAGGCCATACGCGCCGTGGCTTCGGTTTGTCCATACATCACAAAAAACTGTTTGTTATGTTGTTGTGCATAGTCGGCAAGCAAGCTCACTTTATCTTCGGCCAGTTTACCCCCAGCTTGGGTAAAATAACGTAAGCTGGGTAAATCCATGCTGTCAAATTTAAGCCGAAACAACATAAGGTATATATGAGGCACGCCAGCAAAGCTGGTGATTTGCTCACGCTTAAATAACTGCCAAAATTCACGATTTACCACAGAGTGCTGGTTAAATACGATACAAGCCCCTACCAGTAAATGGCTGTTGATGACCGACAAACCATAAGAATAGAAAAACGGTAAAGTGGTAATAGTGACATCTGTTGGCAAAATAGGCAGATAGTGACAAATTGATTGCGCATTAGCTTGCAAATTAGCTGCGCTTAAACACACTTGTTTGGCTGACCCGGTAGAGCCTGAGGTAGATAATAATAAGG
>NZ_JANQVQ010000024.1:0-2551 GCF_030730205.1 Paraglaciecola sp. | reverse complement strand
CTTAAACACACTTGTTTGGCTGACCCGGTAGAGCCTGAGGTAGATAATAATAAGGCTAAGTATGGATCGAGCTCTAGTTCTCGCTGATGTAGGCGTTCAATATTAAGCGAGTCAATCAGTACATTGGGCTGATATTGGCAGACTAAATTGGCCAAACTATCTTGCACTATTACTGGGTCGAGCAACATCACTGGATGGCCTGCCTGCAAGCAGGATAGATAGGCCACTAAACTTGAAATACTATTGTGTGCTTTAAGAAAAACCAACTGACGTTTATCAGGCATCTGTTGATTAAGCTCATGTTTAAAATCATCACAGAGTTGCAATAACTCAGTAAAGCTCAAACTTAACTCGCCTTCAACCACTGCACGCCTCTCAGCAAATTGAGCGAGTTGATTAAAAAAACACTGGGAATTTAACATAGTGGCCTGTTTAGCGACTTAGCTAAAATCAACCTCATATTTGGCTAAAATCGTTTTAGCTTGACTAAAAGAGCTCATATCAATGATATCGTCAGTATCCAACATAAGTTGAAAATCACCTTCTAGCTGAGCAATCAATATCATGTGGGCTGTAGAATCCCACTCAGCAATGGCGTTATAGCTTAAATCATCTGTCACACGGCTAGGTTCAATGCCTAAGGCGGTACTAAAACCAGTAATTAGCTTGTCTAAATTAGTCATTATTATTCTCAACTTTCGTTGTTATTGGTTTTTGAGCGATGGACGACTCAATAAAGCTTTCAAGCCCTGAGACTGGCGTTGATAGTCATCTTTGTACAATACTATTTCAACTAAATCTGCTTGTTTTTCAATCTGATAGCCTAATTTTGAATTATAATGTAAGGCGGCCTGATTGTCTGCCTTAACACAGGCTTTTAAGCATGCTGTGCCTAATACATCAAAACAGTAATCATTCAACAATAGGGTTGGCGCAAAAGCTAAAATATTACTGCGATAACGCTCATCTGCAATGTATAAACCAGGCTCTATGGCTCGTGAATTAAGCAGTGTCTCACCCTGATAACAGGCTTTAATATTAGCCACCCCAATGTTTTGATCTTTGTATCGGATCATAAAGTGCTGCTGGCTACTATCGTTACTGATTTTTTTAAACCACGCCTGCTGCTGCTCTTTGTCGATCAGCTGTTGTGACAACATAAATTGTGACACCGCGGGATCATTTCGCCATTGACGAATTAACTCTAATTCTTGCTCAGTTACGCTATCCAAGAAAACTTGGTAGCCTCTTAAACTTCGATGTAACTCAGTCATTTAACCTACCTGCTAACAACAGCATCTGCTTAGCAACCCGCGCTGTGCCTTGGGTATCTGCTAAACATGTTGCCTTTTCATGCATTGTCCTTAGCATGTCGGGTTGCGCGCATAAGTGCTCTATGGCTGCAACCACTTCGTGAATATTGGCTTGTCCACGCACATCCACCAATTGACACCAGCCTTGAGTAACCGCTTGCGCTGCGGCATTAGCTTGGTTATCAGCCACCACCAATAATAATGCAGGGCAATCACAAGCCAATAGCTCAAATTGTGTACCACCGGCAGCAGATACCACTAACTTGGCTTGGCCAAATAAGGCAGCCATTTGCTGGCAATTGTCTAAATGTAAACTCGTCAATTGGCTGTGTTGTAAAAACTGTCTTAACTTGGCAAGATGGGCGTAAGCCCCACCTGTTACCACTGTTACACACGGTTTAAAAGCACACTGTTCTAAACCTTGTAGTATTTGCAAGGTTAAATTATCGGCGTCACTACCGCCCATCACCAACACGACAGCATTACGTTGAGCCCAAGGTAAACGATATCGCCCCTCAACAAATTCTTCACGCAATATGCGGTAGTCATTACCCACACATAATATTGCGTCTGGAGCTGTGTCTTCATAACCCAAAGAGGCGGCATTACTGGCGCCGTTAATAACTAGATCAGCCGCCAAAGGCCCCGAATCATTATTATCATCAAACACCACATTTTGCACAGGGATGCGAGCTAAAGCCTGTCGATAGTCTACTTGGAATTGGTATCCATCTAAGATAATCACTTGGATGTTGTGAGTCTGACAGTAGCTGGCTAGCCACTGTGGCTCTTGCGCTTGGCTAAGTTCGCGAGGCAAGATAACAATATGACCGACCCAATCTTGGCGACTTTGAGCCAAGGATACAGATTCAGCCCGTAATACAAAGGTAATTGAGACGGTAGGATCTTGTTTTACTAACCCTTGGGCTAAGGCTAAACAACGCAGTAAGTGCCCCATGCCCATAGTCACAGTAGCATCAACTCTAAAAACAATACCTAGATCCATGAAGCTCAAACTACATCCCGTTGCAATTGCACAAATGACAGTTTCATTAGTCAATCCACTGCCAATCAAGGGGCGTGCCTTTAACTAAATCGGTCTTGGCTGTTTTACCTAACACCGACGACCAATGTTTGGGCGACAAACCAAAAGCGGGTCTAACTATGCGTAGGTTTTCACTAGTTAATACATCACCGGCTTTAATATCTTGGGCTACATAAATCGAACGGCGATATTG
>NZ_JANQVQ010000023.1 GCF_030730205.1 Paraglaciecola sp. | reverse complement strand
CTTTGCAACGCTTCAGTTAAGCATCTCTGACGAGGCCTTTCTCAATACTTCTGATCAATCGCTCTGTTTGGCGGGGTAGGTCGTTCGTGTGTTGTTTGGCTTTTGCTTGTTGCTGGCCAATTGCCCAGTCGATATGTTCTTGCACTAATTCAGACGCGTTTGAACGAGCTTGCGTAAGTGCAGCAATAATCAGTGCTGAATAGGGAGCATTACCTAAACCAACGGCAATATTTCGTTGCCAACGCTCAAAGCCAATGCGTCTTATTGCTGAACCTTCGGTTAATTTTAAAAAAGTATGTTCATCCCAGCCGAACAACGCGAGCAAATCTTGACTCATTAGGTTCTTACGAGGTTGAAAGTCTTTTTCAGCCGTAATCTGTGCGAAACGATTCCATGGACAAATCAGCTGACAGTCGTCACAACCATAAATACGATTGCCAATTAGTGTTCTAAACTCTATCGGTATCGGGCCTTTTTGTTCAATGGTCAGATACGAAATGCAACGACGGGCATCGACCAAGTAAGGTTCAACTATGGCTTGTGTCGGGCAAATAGTCAGGCAAGCTGTGCAATTACCGCAATGGTCTTCTGCCGACTTATCAATTGGCAAGGGGATATTGACTAATAGTTCTCCTAAAAAAAACCATGAACCAGCTTCTTTATTTAATGTAAGTGAGTGCTTACCAGTCCAGCCTATTCCCGCTTTTTCAGCCAGAGCATGTTCTAAAACCGGGGCAGAATCGACAAAAGGCCGATAGCTCAAGTCGTTACACTCCAGTTTAATTTTTTCACCAAGTTGTTTTAAGCGCGAACGTAATAATTTGTGATAGTCACGACCTAAGGCATAACGACTGATATACGCTTTGTTTTTATTTTTTAAGGTTCGTGCAAACTGCGCATCGGGTGGCAGGTAATCCATGCGTACACTTATAGCGCGTACTGTACCGGCAAGTAATTCTGTCGGACGAGCGCGTTTCATGCCATGTTCATGCATGTAGTGCATTTCGCCAGCAAAGCCTTTGTCTAACCAATTTTGCAAGTACACTTCGTGTTTGCTGAGGTCAACATCACAGATACCCACTTGCTGAAAGCCTAGCGCTTTGCCCCAAGCCTTGATATTTTCAGCTAATCGCGCCAATGCTTGAGAATCCAAAAGTGACTTTACCTCTACAATTAAATGAAAATGTATTTGAAAAAACGGACGTAAGTTTATCATATAATTTGATTAGGGCAGAGCAGGTTCGGCAACACGAATTAGCTGCTGCAGCATCACTCAACTGCGGGAGTTATGCGCTAATGCAACGTGCGGGTGCTGCGGCCTTGCAATGTATTCAAGCTTACTATCCTTTAGCACAGAAAATTTTGGTCTTGGTTGGCTCGGGAAACAATGGAGGCGACGGCTATATTGTCGCATCCTTGGCCAGACAGCAGGGCCTCAATGTTATTGTGGCCAGCGCCGATCCTGAACGGTTGGTTAAAGGCGATGCTCTTCAAGCCCGAGCGTTATGGTTGCACGATGAGGGTATGATATTTGATAGCAATGAACCTGATTTTAATGAATTTGATTTAGTCGTCGATGCGCTACTTGGCACCGGATTGCAAGGCGTAATACGGCCTCCTATGATGTCTATCATTGAGAAAATTAATCGTTGCAAGGTGCCCGTACTGAGTTTGGATGTGCCTTCGGGCATGCATTCGGATACGGGCGCAGCATTGCCTCTAGCTGTTGAAGCACAGCGCACTGTGACCTTCGTTGCCATTAAACCTGGTTCAGTCACTGGGGTGGGAAAACATTATTGCGGTCAGCTCATATTGGCTGATCTGGCTATTGCTAAACCTTTTCATGCGATGGCTAAAAGCGCTGCCCAACTCATTAGCTGGAGTACCTTAGCCCGTTTAAGCCAGCGACAAAATCATGCAAACAAGGGAAACTTTGGTCGTCTTGTGTGTTTTGGTGGTAACCAAGGCATGGCGGGGGCAATTTGCTTAACTGCTACTGCAGCGCTTCGCAGCGGTGCAGGTTTAGTAAAGGTGTTTTGCCACGAACATAGCCAAGCACTTGTCGCCAATTCTCAACGAGAAATCATGCTCAATACAGCAACAGGTATAGCAGCGATCAAAGCAGCCTTAGATTGGAGCACATGTGTAGTGCTTGGTCCGGGGCTAGGCACTGACGCTTGGTCACATAGTATATTCGAACATGTATTAGCTTATCTTAGTCATACCGCTAAGCCGGTCATTATTGATGCTGATGGTTTAAATTTATTAGCAAAAAAATGGCAAACTAATCAAAGAATAAAATTACCCGCCTGTGTCCTTACGCCTCATCCAGGAGAGGCCGCAAGGCTATTAGGGCTTACTGTGCAAGAAATAGAGCAAGATAGGTACGCAGCCAGTCAAGCAATATCGGCCCGGTATGGTGCAGTGTGTGTACTCAAAGGAGCCGGTACAATTATCAGTCAAGCCACTGATGATGGCGCCTGCTTAGTTTGTGCTGATGGTAATCCGGGGATGGCCACGGCGGGAATGGGGGACGTACTAAGTGGTGTCATTGGAGCCATGTTAGGGCAAGGTATGTCCGCCGTCGATGCGGCGTCTTATGGTGTATGCTTACATGCTAATGCTGGCGATAGAGTTGCCAGTGACTATGGGCAACGTGGTATGATTGCAAGTGATTTATTCCAACCCCTTCGAGCGATATTAAATTACCGATGAAAATATTTGGCCAAACCATAAGACAAAACCAAGAATTTGATTTGTTAGATGAACCCGCCATGTTGAGACTGGCGGCTTCATTAGCCGGCAGTTGTAAACAAGGCTGTGTGATTTATTTACAAGGTGATTTAGGGGCAGGCAAAACCACTTTTAGTCGAGGTTTCATCCAAGGTATGGGGCATGTGGGGAATGTTAAAAGTCCTACCTATACCTTAGTTGAGCCCTATGAAATTGCCCCTTGGCGTATATTTCATTTTGATCTGTATCGCCTGGCGGATCCTGAAGAGCTCGAGTTTATGGGCATAAGGGACTACTTTGAAGATGACTGTATCTGTTTGGTTGAGTGGCCGGATAAAGGGCTTGGACTCTTGGCAGCAGCAGATTTAAACATTAGTATAAGCTTTAGCCAGCAAGGTCGTACCTTAACGATTAGCGCCTTGACTGAACACGGCGAGAGTTTGCTCGAATTGCTGTTGGAACAAAATTCAGCACAACAGCGTCACCAAAAAGAAAAATAATATGCAAAGTATTGGGTGTGTAAATAAACGAATGAACATGACAGCCGTCTTTTTGTGGCTCGCTTGTTTATTGCTAAGTTTTACCCTCCAGGCACAAAACAACATTGACGGTTTACGTATTTGGCCTTCACCCGCAAATACGCGACTAGTCTTTGATTTGAGCGACTCGCCAGAATTCAGTTACTTTACCCTAAGCAATCCAGAACGGTTAGTTATTGATATTGCCAATACCAGTAACAAATTTAATTTTAGTGGTGTGGATAATCAGAGCGACCTAGTAAAAAAACTTAGGTACAGCACGCCCAAAGATAAAAATGCAATACGAGTGGTAATTGAGCTCAGTAAAAAGCTTGAAACTACGGTGTTTTCATTGCCGCCCACCGCTCCTTATAACGACCGATTGGTGGTCGATATAAGCGATGATAAACAAGCTCCTGCAATTGTGTTAGATGCCAAAACGGCCAGTTCAGACCGGGATATCATTGTGGTGATTGATGCCGGACACGGCGGTGAAGACCCTGGCTCTATTGGTAGCGCAGGCAGTTATGAAAAAGACGTTACGCTGAGCATTTCGAAATATTTGGAGAACATGATTAATAGTGAGCCCGGCATGAAGGCGATCATGACCCGTACAGGCGACTATTATATCTCACCCAATAAGCGACCTGAGATTGCGCGCAAACACAAGGCGGATTTGTTGGTGTCGATTCACGCCGATGCGTTTGTCACGCCCCAGCCCAGCGGTGCTTCAGTTTGGGTGTTGTCAATGAGCAGAGCCAATACCGAATTAGGCCGCTGGATGGAAAATACCGAAAAGCACTCAGAATTGCTTGGTGGAGCGGCGGAAATTATTCAAGATACGGCCAGTGAACGTTATTTAACTCAAGCGTTGTTGGACATGTCGATGGATCACTCACTGACCACCAGCTATGACTTAAGTCGTGATGTGATTAGCCAGTTAAAAAGTATCACTAAAATGCATAAAAAAGTGCCGCAGGCTGCAAGCTTGGCAGTACTGACTTCACCAGACATTGCTTCAATCTTGGTAGAAACAGGATTCATCTCTAACCCAGGAGAAGAGAAAAATTTAAACAACGCTAGACATCGGCAAAACATTGCACGTTCAATTTTTGATGGTGTTAAAAAACATTTCAAGCGGATTCCACCTGATGGTTCATTGTGGGCTCAACTTAAAAAAGATCATCGTACGCACCAAGTGCGCAGTGGTGAGTCTTTATCCTTGTTAGCCCAGCGTTATAATGTTGATGTAGACCGACTCAAAAAAGCTAACAATCTGAGAACTGACGTAGTGCGCATTGGTCAGATATTGACGATACCGCAAACTTAATTTGCGCTTTTTTATTTACCATCCCCTGTTTTTAAAGGTTATATTTTGCCGATTCAAATTTTACCCGCTAGATTAGCCAACCAGATAGCTGCCGGCGAGGTGGTTGAGCGTCCCGCTTCTGTAGTAAAAGAATTGATAGAAAATAGCTTAGACTCGGGGGCGAGTCAGATTGACATTGAAATTGAAAAGGGTGGTCACAAACGTATCGTTATTCGCGACAATGGCAGCGGAATTCCCCAAGCCGAACTAGGCTTGGCCTTGAGTCGCCATGCTACCAGTAAAATCAGCAGTTTGGATGAACTTGAACATATCGCAAGCCTAGGATTTAGAGGCGAAGCCTTAGCCAGTATCAGCTCAGTAGCCCGTTTAAGCTTAAGTTCAAAGCCAGCAGAGCAACATGATGCATGGCAAGCCCAGTGCGAAGGACGTGATATGGAGGTCAATCTTACGCCTGTTGCTCATCCTAATGGCACCAGTGTTGAAGTGCTCGACTTGTTTTTCAATACCCCTGCAAGACGAAAGTTTTTGAGGGCGGAAAAAACAGAGTTTACTCACATAGATGAAATCATTCGGCGGATTGCTCTGAGTCGTTTTGATGTTGGATTTTCGTTAAAACACAACGGTAAAGTCGTACGTAAGTATTCACTTGCTGAGAATGAGCAAGCTAAAAAACGCCGATTAGTGGCGATTTGTGGTAAGGATTTTAGTGAACAAGCGATTGAGCTAAACAGCCAATACCAAGATTTTTGTCTAAGCGGTTGGTTGGCCCCGCCCGATACGGCAAAACCTCAAGTTGATTGCCAATATTTTTATGTCAATGGCCGGATGATGCGTGACAAGCTGTTAAATCATGCCGTTCGCCAAGCCCTTGAGGGCGTTATCTCTCCTGAGCATCAATTAGCTTATGTGTTGTACTTTAATTTAGAACTGAGCCAAGTAGACGTTAACGTGCATCCGGCAAAACATGAGGTGCGCTTTCACCAAAGTCGTTTGGTGCATGATTTTATTTTTAGGGCCTTGAGCGATGCTTTAAATCAATACTTTAATCAAAGTCGAGCGGCCAATCACATTCAAGACCTGCCGCCTGTGGCGCCTAATCATGATTACATGCTGCCTCTTACGCCTGAGCGAGAGCCTCAGGTCAATGAAGTCAGCCTTCCAACAAAATCATTGGCTAATTTGCAAGGCTTTCGTCGCTATCAAGCGCCCAGCGGCAATGACAATCGCCCTGCACTCACACACACTACTGTAAATCTAGGTCAAGCAAGTCAGGCGTATCAGGCATTAATGACGTCTTCCGTCACCAGTGACGTATCCCCAAACGTAGATTTTTTAAGAGTGAGTGAGCACCACCTCTTAATTAAAAAAGCTAAGCATTTTTATATACTGGCAATCACGGCCCTTATTGAGTGTCAGCTTATGCAAGACTTTGCGCATGGCATGCCTGTCAGTCAGCCTTTATTGTTGCCTATTTCGATAGAAGCCGATGCACAACAACTTGCGCATGCTGGTACCATGCAAGCTAAACTAGCCGAATTAAATATTGATATCGCATGGCAAGGTAAGCGGATTATTTTACGCAAAATACCTGCTGGCATGCGTGAGTTTGATTGGAGCGTGATACTTGAACGTTTGTTGAACGTCAAGGTTGCAGACCTTGAGGCATTAAAGCAATGTTTAGCCAGCAATCTTGCTCTACAGCAAAGCAATGTAAGCGATAATGACGTACTTCTTTTGTGGCAGAAATTTTGTCAGCAAGCTACCAAGCCCATTGAGCAGCAACTGGCTCTTGTGGCAAAAAAAGTCCCTTTTCAACAATGGTTAACTGAATATGTCAGATAATGCTAAATTACCATCGGCCATTTTTTTAATGGGGCCAACTGCATCAGGTAAAACAGCATTGGCGATTGAGCTTTGTCAGCACTTACCTTGCGAAATTATTAGCGTCGATTCAGCTTTAATTTATCGGGGCATGGATATAGGCACCGCTAAACCCAGTGCTCAGGAATTAGCGATGGCCCCCCATCGACTAATTGACATTCTTGATCCTGCCCAAAGTTATTCGGTGGCAGAATTTCGCCGAGACGCTATTGCTGCCATGGACGACATTTCTTCACGGGGTAAAATCCCGTTGTTGGTGGGCGGTACCATGATGTATTTTAAAGCATTAATTGACGGTTTGTCGCCCTTGCCAGAATCAGATGCTATGGTGCGGGCAACGATTGAAAAAGACGCTGAACAACAGGGCTGGCAGGTACTACATGAACGCTTGAAAGTTATTGATCCGCAGTCAGCACAGCGCATTCATCCTAATGATCCGCAGCGTTTGCTCAGAGCGTTAGAAGTATATGAATTAACTAAACAATCTATGTCTGAACTGATGATGCAAAAATCGGCTCCTTTGGCTTATCAAACCTATCAGTTTTCCATCGCACCGGCCGATAGAAAGGTCTTGCACATGAGAATTGCACTGCGTTTTGAACAAATGCTGCAAGCAGGATTTCAACAGGAAGTAGAAGTTTTACGCCAACGTACTGATCTTAATCTAAATTTACCCTCTATGAGGTGTGTGGGCTATCGTCAAATGTGGCAATATCTCGACAAAGAGTTTGATTACGATGAGATGAAAGAACGGTCCATAGCCGCGACTCGACAATTAGCGAAGCGGCAATTAACATGGTTAAGGGGTTGGGAAAATATATTACCATTAGACACATTTGCTAACGACAATTTGACTCAGGTTATCAAACTAAGCAAACTTCACGGCTAGCAATGCTATACAGCATTTTGAAAAACTGTATAATCACGCTGAAATTAATTTTCATAATAAAAAGAAAAGGATAGATAATGGCTAAAGGGCAATCATTACAAGACCCGTTCTTAAATGCACTACGCAAAGAACGTATTCCTGTGTCTATTTACCTTGTCAACGGAATAAAACTACAAGGACAAGTCGAATCATTCGATCAGTTTGTTATCCTGTTGAAAAACACCGTTAGTCAAATGGTTTATAAACATGCAATCTCGACTGTTGTGCCGTCTCGCGCTATCCCCATGGCCGCAACGGGACAGGATGCTGACGAAGAATAATGCATTTGGTAGGAGAATGGCTTGTTTGACCGTTATGCAGCTGGTGAGCAAGCTGTCTTAGTACACGTTGATTTTGCGGACGAAAACAGCAGAGAGGATTTACTTGAGCTACAACTGCTAGTGTCATCGGCAGGGGTTACCGCAGTAGATGTAGTAACGGGTTCACGTCAAACTCCCAAAGCGAGATATTTTGTTGGTAGCGGTAAGGCACAAGAGATTGCCAATGCTGTACGCGCCAATCAAGCTGATGTGGTTATTTTTAACCATAGTCTTACTCCATCTCAAGAACGTAACTTAGAGCAACTGTGCCAATGTCGAGTATTAGACCGTACGGGTCTTATTCTGGACATTTTTGCTCAGCGCGCTCGAACCCATGAGGGTAAGTTGCAAGTCGAACTGGCTCAGTTAAAGCATATCAGCACCCGCTTAATCCGCGGATGGACTCACCTTGAAAGACAAAAAGGTGGGATTGGTTTACGTGGACCAGGTGAAACACAATTAGAAACTGACCGTCGTTTGTTACGTGAACGTATTAAGAGTATTACTCGTCGTTTAGCAAAGGTGCAGGTACAACGTGAACAGGGACGCAGAGCGCGCTTGAGGGCCGAGATACCGACCGTGTCTTTAGTCGGTTATACCAATGCAGGTAAGTCAACATTGTTTAACACGGTAACTCAATCAGCGGTTTATGCTGCTGACCAGCTGTTTGCCACCCTTGATCCCACCCTCAGAAAAATTCAGTTACAAGATATTGGTTCAGCAATTTTGGCTGATACGGTTGGTTTTATCCGACACCTCCCCCATGATCTTATCGCGGCATTTAAAGCGACCTTGCAAGAAACCCAGCAAGCCAATTTGCTTTTGCATGTTGTGGACTATTCCGACGAACACTATCGAGAAAATACTGATCAAGTAAACCAAGTATTGGAAGAAATTGGCGCTGATGATATCCAGCAGCTTATGGTTTGTAATAAAATTGATCGAATGGATGGGGTTGCTGCGCGTATAGACCGAGATGAAAACAACATGCCCATTCGGGTGTGGTTGTCTGCTCAACAAGGCATTGGTATCGATTTATTATTGGCAGCTATTACTGAATGTTTAGCCGATAATATGGTACAACACCGTTTAAGAATTCCCCCTAGCTTAAGCAAACTGCGCGGGGTTTTTTACGAAATGAATTGTATTATTGAGCAAAGTTATACCGAAGAAGGCGATTGGCAGGTAGATGTACGAATGGCACATACTGACTGGCAACGATTAATTAAGCGATCCGAAACTGACTTACAAGACTATATAGTGAGTTAGAAACAACATAAAACAGATTTACTGTGTCAGTGTTAATTAGCAACGCGGCATACGACAAACGAATAAATCAACTGATTGGAGAGTAAAAATGGCTTGGAATGAGCCCGGCGGAAATAACAATGACCCTTGGAAAAACAAGGGTGGTAAAGATCAAGGTCCACCAGATCTAGATGAGGTGTTTAAAAACCTCATGAATAAATTTGGTAAGTTTGGCGGCGGAAAAGGCGGCTCAAGCTCTAATGGAAAAGGCTTTGGTGGTATTGGTCTAAGTGTTGTTGCGGCAATACTTGTGGCAGTTTGGGTGCTAAGCGGTTTTTACACTATTCGTGAAGCAGAACGTGGTGTTGTGCTACGTTTTGGCGAGTTTAGCCATTTTGTAGAACCTGGTTTACGTTGGAAACCCACTTTTATCGATAAAGTGGTACCTGTTGACGTGCAAACGGTACGTTCTATGGCGTCTTCAGGCTCTATGCTAACCGAAGACGAAAACGTTGTCCGGGTTGAAATGGAAGTTCAATATCGCATTCTTGAACCTTATAAATATCAGTTTGCTGTGACCATACCTGAAGAAAGTCTCAGTCAGGCGTTCGACAGTGCGATCCGCTATGTGGTGGGGCATTCTAAAATGGACGACGTGCTAACCAGTGGTCGTGAAGTTGCCCGCCAAAGCGTGCGCGATGAACTTCAAGGTATTATCGAATCTTACGACATGGGTATTGCCATTGTTGATATGAACTTTAAAGATGCCCGTCCACCGGAAGAAGTAAAGGCCGCGTTTGATGATGCAATTGCAGCCCAAGAGGATGAACAACGTTTCATTAACGAAGCTGATGCATACGCCCGTGAAATTGAACCTCGTGCTCGTGGTCAAGTAAACCGGATGGCCCAAGAAGCACAAGCTTATAAAGAGCAAGTGACCCTTGAAGCACAAGGTGAAATCGCTCGTTTCGAAGAGCTATTACCTCAGTACAAAGCAGCACCTGATGTAACACGCAGCCGTATTTACATTGAAACCATGCAAGAAGTGTATAGCTCAACCAGTAAAATTTTGGTGGACACCAAAGGCTCAGGCAACATGTTGTATTTGCCCTTGGACAAGATACTTGAACGTCAAGGGACTACGACGTCTCCTTCGACTAACCGCAGCACCTTAGAAGGTCTTCGTAACCAAGATGGCGGTGTATCTACTGAAAATTCAACAGTTACTTCTCGTAGTAACAGTCGCACTGGGAGGAACTAAGTCATGAAAAATTTTATTGCTGTTATCGTTATATTACTTGGTTTCTTAGCCTATGGGTCTTTGTTTGTAGTCAGCGAAGGTAACAAAGCCATCGTTATCCAGTTTGGTAAAGTGCAGCGTGATGCTGAGAATCAAACCGTAGTTTTTGAGCCAGGTTTGCATTTTAAATTACCGATTTTTGATCGCGTAGTGGTCCTAGACGCTCGTATTCAAACCTTGGATGAAGTGCCTAGTCGTTTTGTGACCTCAGAGAAAAAAGACTTAATTGTTGATCTGTACGTGAAATGGAAAATCAAAGACTTTGCTAAATATTATTTAGCAACAGGTGCGATTAAAGCTAACGCTGAGATTCTATTGCAACAAAAGGTCAATAACGGTTTACGTTCAGAATTTGGTACGCGAACTATTTCACAAATTGTGTCCGGTGAGCGCTCTGAATTGATGGATGAAGCCATGAATCAGGCCGCAACCAGTTCCGATGAACTGGGTATCGAAATCGTTGATGTGCGTGTAAAACAAATCAACTTACCACCTGAAGTGCGTAACTTTATCTTCGAACGTATGCGTACTGAGCGTGAAGCGGTAGCAAGAGAACACCGTTCAGAAGGTAAGAAAAAAGCGGACTTTATTAAAGCTGACGTTGATGCGCGTGTAACGGTTATGTTGGCTGATGCACAACGTAATGCACGTAAGTTAAAAGGTGAAGGGGATGCAATGGCCGCTAAAATTTATGCCGACACCTACACCAAAGATGCTGAGTTCTATCAGTTCTTACGTAGTATGGATGCCTACAAAGCCAGCTTTAACAATAAGAGTGACGTATTGGTTCTTGAGCCTGATAGCGATTTCTTCCGCTACATGAACGGCCAGAAAGGTAAATAAACCTTTTCTGATTTATTAAAAAAATCAAAAAGCGCCTTAGGGCGCTTTTTGTTGTTTAGTCTCAGTCACAATTAGGATATCTAGCATGCACACACTTGCGCAACTGCAAGCCGGCGATTTAACAGGCACAAGCCGTTTGGCCTTAGCCGCTAATCTAAGCCATTTTCCAATGGAGATTTTATCCTTGGCGGATACCTTAGAAGTGCTTGATTTATCGGACAATAATCTCAGTTCACTGCCTTGCGAGTTGGCGCAACTAACTAAATTGAAAATTATATTTGCCTCTAACAATCAGTTTACCGCCTTGCCAGAAGTATTAGGCCGGTGTCCCAATCTGGAAATGATCGGCTTTAAAGCGAATCAGATCAAAACCGTCAGTGGTGCTGCGTTGCCAGCTAAATTAAGGTGGTTAATACTCACCGATAATCTGCTTGAGACCTTACCTGATGCGCTTGGCGAACGGCCCCGTTTACAAAAGTTAGCCTTGGCGGGCAATAGGCTTACCGCATTGCCTCTGACATTAGCACAGGCCCATAATCTTGAATTAGTGCGAATATCGGCTAACAACTTAGCACAATGTCCTGAGCAACTGTTAAGTCTACCTAAATTGGCGTGGTTTGCTTTCGCGGGCAACCCTTTTAGTCGTTCAGCGCAAAATGTAACACCAGTTCCTTGTATTGCTCCTGATACCTACTCCTTGGGGGAAGTATTGGGCCAAGGCGCCTCTGGTGTAATTTATCGAGGCACTTGGCATCAACCAAGCCTGTCGTTCTCTGAAAATATTGCAGTTAAAGTATTCAAAGGAGAGATGACTAGTGATGGTTTTCCGCAGGATGAGCTTGAGGCCTGTTTACAAGTGGGTATACATCCATCTCTCGTAAAGCCAATTGCACAAGTGAATACACCTGAGCAACTTGCGCTAATCATGGAGTTGATCCCGTGCAATTTCACTAATCTCGGTTTGCCACCTTCATTAGATACCTGTACCCGAGACACTTTTGCCGACGGCTTTAGTTTGTCTATTCAACACATTCATAAAATAGTGATGCAAATGCAAGATGTGTTTGAGCATATGCACGATAAGAAGGTGTGTCATGGTGATCTTTATGCCCACAACACCTTGTTTGATAAAGGTGCGAATATCATCTTTGGTGATTTTGGGGCCGCCAGTCAATACCATATGTTAACTGAGCCGCAACAGGCAAAAATTAAGATGATAGAGCGCCGCGCGTTTAATTACTTTATTGACGATTTATTAGGTATTTGTCAGCCACAATACCATGAGCATTCGATGTTTAAACAATTAAGTATGATGAGCCAAGGGTAGGCTGACTTCGTATCTTGGTCTACTGGCCCAACAAGGTTTGCAAGCAATGCTCCTTGATCCCATAAAACTGTTTGATTGCGTCGATTTGTTTTAAGACCTGAGTATTGTCAACTACTTGTTTGCGCTTGGTGGCTAAAATCATTTTATTTTTGTTGGTATGCTCTAAACTGATAAACTCAAACACCTTAGTTTGATAACCATGAGCCTCTAGCAATAAGGCCCGAAGCGAATCGGTTACCATTTCTGCTTGTTGACCCAAGTGCACACCAAACTGCAACATAGGCTGAAGTAAATCAGGACTGTGCATTTGCGGCCTAATTTGTTTGTGACAACAAGGTGAGCACATAATGATAGAAGCATTAGCTCGTATACCGTAGTGAATGGCGTAGTCGGTCGCTACATCACAGGCATGTAAGGCAATCATCACGTCAGTGTGTTGTGGGGCATGGGTTTTCACGTCGCCACACACAAAATTTAAGCCCTTGTGTTCGAGATTTTGTGCCGCTTGTTGGCATAGTTCAGCCAATTGTGCGCGTAACTCTACCCCTGTAACCTGAGAATCTGTTGCCAAGTGATGGTGTAAGTAATCGTGAATTGCGAAGGTTAAATATCCCTTGCCCGACCCAAAATCAACAACTTGCATGGGTTTATCAGCAGCTAAAGGGGATTGACTTAGCGCTTGGCTGAAAACCTCGATGAACTTATTAATTTGTTTCCACTTACGGGACATTGAAGGGATGACACGATGTTCGTTATCCGTCACACCAAGAGCCTGCAGATAGGGACGAGATAATTCTACAAAGCGATGTTTTTGTTTATTGTGCTCTTCATTAATTGGCGCGGCTCGTGGTGTTTTAACCTGGTGAATGCGTATGCTGGCTTTGCCTTTTTTGCTCAACTCTAATTGTATCTCTTCTTCGTTGGTATACACATGGGCGGCTCTAAAGTCATTTTCAAGGTAAGCATGAACGACCGCCAACCCGTCACTTACGGTATAATTTTTAGTGATATCTCGCGAATTAAAACTTAGCACAAATGACAGCATGGCCTGTTCTCGAAGCAACACTGGGCGCACCACTATACGTTGCAAATCTTTATCGCTACCGCGATTTTTACTTAGCAAGAGCTTACTGACTTTCTTGTCTTTAAAAAGCTGTGTTAACGAGGTAAAAAATGCTTCTTTGCTACGAATAGGGCTATGTTGGGGCATGAGAATATTGTTTAACTGTAAAAGTGAACTTATGGGCTATTGTAACGCCTAAAGGCCGACGTGTAACAAGATCATCATGAATAAAAAACCTGAGCTAGAAAATGTACAGTATGGTATTTAGCTAGATAACCATGCAAAAAAATCAGCGTTGCAAGTTGTTACCAAATCGCCCACTATGTTTATTATCTAATTATAAAAAAAAGGACCCTGAATGAAGTTTTTTGCTGGTTTATTTACACTACTTGTTGCGCTATTACATTTTGCCATTATGGCCGTAGAAATGTTTTTTTGGGACGCACCAATCGGTTTACGAGTGTTTAATATGACGGCAGAAGCGGCAGCAAGTTCACAAGTAATGGCTTTTAATCAAGGTTTTTACAACGGAATTCTCGCAGTAGGCCTTATGTGGGGATTATTGGCTTCTAATCATGGAGTGAAAATTTTCTTTTTACTCGCCATTATTGGAGCCGGTATTGTGGGTGGTTTGAGCGTAAAAATGACTATTGTGTATGTTCAGGCATTACCTGCTTTCATCGCCCTTATTTTTGTAATGAAAAGTAAGGGACGCAAGGCTGGCGAGCAAAGATTGTTTTCATAAACACGTTATAAATTAAACCGAAAAAGCATCTTGAGTGTAATGCCAGCCAGTTAAGCTGACTGGCATTATTGTTTTTGTTCAAAGGGAATGTCGATGGTGTTGCTTTTACCCATCTTCCATAAGCCCTGTCTTGGCGTCGCTGGGGCAAGTTAAAATAGCCTAGTTGTTCTATCAGCAATTGGAAGTGCTTGGAAAGATTCCCAGCTTAAAATTTTGATCTCATTTTACCGATCATCAATAAATTTTGCTTAACTGCTCGGCTTTTCATCTTAAATGCTCTTTTTTAACATGAATCAGGCGTTTAGATCGTTTTTTGTTGGCTGAGTAAATGTGCTAACTGCGCAAATGGCAGCGGATGACTGAACAAATAACCTTGTGCAGTATTACAATGATGCAATTGTAAAAAGTCTTTTTGTTGTTCTGTTTCAACGCCTTCTGCTATGACATCAAGATTGAGGCTATGGGCCATGGCAATCACGGCCAGGACTAGGGCTTTGTCGTTCTCATTGTTATTTAAATCTCTGACAAATGAGCGGTCAATTTTTAGATGGTCAATGGGCAATTTCTGCAGGTAACTCAACGAGCTATAGCCCGTACCGAAATCATCAATTGAGACACTTATGCCTAGTTTGCGTACTTCATTGAGTAAATGTTGCACCTTCACAAAGTTATCAACCAAAACACCTTCAGTTAACTCGAGTTCTAATTGCTGCGCTGAAATAGCAAAGGTATCAATACAACTGACGATGTAATCGAGTAACTGCCTGTCATTAACTTGGCGAGGCGATAGATTAATCGATAATTTAATCGCGATATTTTTGGCTTGTAACTGCGCCAATTTAGCGCAGGTTTCTTTAATGACCCATTTACCTATGGGAACAATAAGGCCGGTTTGTTCTGCTAGGGGAATAAATTCATCTGGCGGGACGATACCAAAAAGAGGTCTATTCCAGCGAATAAGGGCTTCTGCCTTAGTGATAGCGCCACTGGTTAAATCAAACATGGGTTGAAAATAAAGTTCAAACTCCTGTTTATCTAAGGCATTGCGTAAAGCGCTTTCAAGTTCAATGCGCTTATGAGACGCATCTTTGAGCGCCTTTGAATAAAACTGCAAGTTACTTTTTTGCTGTTTCTTCACCTCAAACATGGCTAAATCGGCGTATTTCATTAAATCTTCTGAGTGGTCTGCATCCATAGGATAAGCTGCTGCACCAATATTTAAACCCACTTCGCATTGATGGCCGTGTTCTGTATAGAAGGGCAAGCTGACCGCTTGAATTAACTCACTGGCCAGCTGCTGACAACGACTGCGTTCAAGTGTCGTGATGGGGCCAAATGCGTTGTCGTTGTGCATGATTAATGCGAATTCAGTACCCCCTATGCGTGCTAACGTATCTTCGCTACTGATGGTGGCCCTGAGGCGCAACGCAAGGTCTTTAATGACGACATCACCCACTAAGTGCCCGTGTAGTTCATTGATTCGCTTAAACTGTTTGATTTCTATGTACAGCAAATAAAACGGTCGCGCTTTTTTAATCTGCTGGTTGAGTTGCTGCCAAAAATACTGACGATTAGGCAGTTCGGTTAGCACATCAAATTGTGACAGCTTTTGATTACGTTTAAGTAAGTATTTTAACTGACTAATATCGCTGATGCTTAGCATCCAATACGTCAGTTGCTTTTCACTATGGCAAATTGGGTGAATGGACACTTTAAACCATTTACTGCCATTTGCTGCATTTAACCAATATAACTCTCCTGACCACGGACTATTGGTCGAAAATACTCGTTGATATTCAGGATACTGGCTTTCAAATAGTTGCAGCAAGGTGATTTCTGGTGCTTGTTTTTGTTTTTTGTCGCCTGAGTCAAACATATGAACCAAGGCTGCGTTGCTATTTAGAAGATTGAGGTGTTCGTCTAAAATCGCCACGCCTAATTCTGTTTGTTGTAAGAGTTTCTTTAAGGGGGCCGCTGCTTGTGACGAGTCACCTGAATTAGCCACGAGAGAGGCAATTCGCTCAAAAGCATGATCATGTTGCGCAACAAGTTTATCGTTGGTAAATAAGGTTTCTCGAGCTATTTGCAAGGTTTGCTGCTGTCGTTGATATTCTTTTTCAACATTGCAAATCACCAGATAAAATACGCCCTTTACAACGGCTGCATAGGCTTCTAAATAAAGGAGTTGCTGGGCAACTTGCTCTCGCCAAATACCGGATTTAATTTTACCGGATTGGCCATTAGCCCAAAATTTTTCTGCGTCCAGCAAAAAATCATCCAAATAAGCACAGCCATGTTGATAGGTAAATGTAGCGTTGTTACTCGCTTCAGGCATCAGTTTAGCTAACCATGTGACACCAACGAAACGCGCTTTTAAGTGGCCACTTTTCAGGCGTTCAAAGACCGCACAATCAATTAAACCTAATGCGTGTAATATTGAGGGCTTGATATCCATATTAATCCACCAATAAGGCCGCTAAACTGGCAAACATGCTTTCTATACCTTCGCCAGTTTTGGCACTCGTTATACATGATAAAGCGAACTGTGACTTTATATGATCGATTTCATTCTCACTCCAATGCCAGGTAGCGGGCAGATCAGCCTTATTGATGGCTAATACACCTGGAATGTCAGCCACTTCTTTAATCAAGGCTTGAATTTCTAAGCCTTCTGTCATGGACTGAGAGCGAGTTTGGTCAGTGACCAATATATAAGCAGATGCGCCCCGTAAATACTTAGCTTGAAAACCGCAGTATCGGTCTATGCCTTCAATGTCCCACAACATAAGTTGGACGATTTGCTCAACCACCTCGACTTCTTTTTTATCAATCTTAACCCCAATTGAAGTGAGGTATTTTTCAGAAAAAATGCCTTCTACATATTGTTTTACCAAGCTTGTTTTTCCCACTCCTGTGGCACCAAGCAGACATATTTTTTTCTGAATCATGATCGTCCTACGTTATTCAGGTTAATTGGCATCGAAATACACCACATTAAATAATACTTTTCTAGCGCCATCACCAGATGTTTTTAATTCGATAACGCCCAGTCCTATCGCATTGAGTCGGTTGCGAGCAATACCTAATTCTTGTAGCTTGTTTTGTACTGCATCCGCTCTTTTTTGACTAAGCGCTTTATTAAATGTGTTGCTACCACTTGGATCACTGGCGCCCATTATGATCAAACCAAGAGAGAGACCTTGTCCTTGAGCAAGAGAAAGCAGGTTATTAAACTCATCCTTAAGCACAAGCAGTTTTTCTATGGCTTGCTCAGAAAGTGTACTCTGACCTTGCTCAAAGGTAATGAAATTATGTTCTAATTTTGCGATATTCAGATCTAATATCGCGCGAATGATGGTGGGATCATCTGCCGCATTCGATTCACCCCCCTTCAATCTTATCGGTTCTAGCCATTGCGGCTGAAAATTCAAGCCAACCACTTTACTGAGCTCTGTTTGCAATCTTAATTTAGCTAAATTGGTACTGGTACCACTAAAAATAGCGGTCTGACTTTGCCAATCCACTTCGATTCCTACAAAATCGCTGACTATATTGTTTACTTTTTGTTGAATAATGGCCTGATCTAACGATGCATAGGCCCGTTCACTGTGATCAATAAGGTTTTCAGGGAGCTGGTTTTGGCTTAACCACTTATCGATTCTGATAGCGTTTGGGTCGCGTAATATCGAAAACTTTACCCTCGAAAAATCATGGATATAAGCATCAAGTAATACAATGCCTGGCTGCTGATCAATTTCTTTAATGGCAGCTAGTAATTCATGTGCTTGCCAGCGTTTTACGCACAGGTAAGTAGTAAATAAGGTCAGGAATATCAATAAGCCCCAAGCTAACCAGGGACGCTTCTTGGCTTGTTGGGTTTGAGGCTTTAGTTCAGCTAATAAACAGGCCCTAAGTTGGTGCTCAGTATCAATGAATACGCTTGCATCACCTTTAAACTGTGTTAGCTGACGGCCAAATAAACGGTGAATTTCTTCTAAACTGAGCTGCATTTGATTCGCCACTTTTTGCGGCACATTACCGCTAATGGCTGCAACTAATATTGCGCTCGGACCTTGGGTTAACAGCAACGTAAAGTCATCGGTTTTCACTACATCGAGTTGTTGTTCACCCTTATCCGATCGTGGTGTAAAGGAATCAGCTACAAAGTCGTTGATCGCGGTGAGCATAGCAGACACTAAATCAGCGTCTGCGGTTGCCTGTAAACCGGATGAGATAGTGTTGAGGAGTAAGCCGGTCTCACGGTGGATTAAAAAAACCTGCTCAACCCGAAAAGCAAAAGTTTGGCTAGCGACGTATTGTGAAAAACTAACACCTGCTTGGCGTGCTTTAAAGCGCCATTTGATGCCTTTGAGCGTAAAACTGTTTTCAATTAAAGAGTTAGTTTTTTCGAGTAAGTCAGTGATAAATGCCGTAACTGATTTACGTACCAAGCTACCTACTAAGGGGTATAAGGCGCCCACCATTTGTTCACTATGATTGGCAACTGAATGTTCAACTGACTTTTCAACCAGTGGAAGAATGACGTTGTTGACGGAACCGTCTCGTTGCTGGCGATCATACAATGCTTCAGAAAATACATCGCTGACAACTTCGCGAGCGTTAGCCTTTAACGCTTGTTTGACGTAGTGATCGCCAAGCAACAAATCACGTAATACCCGCATTTGTTGTTCGTCGTCAGATAGGTCCTTATCTTCAGATGCGTTGGACATGTGAAACCTTATTCACCTTCATCCGCTTCTAAATTAGTTGCCACGGTATTAAGCAGTTTTGCTAAGGTTTTACGGTCGGTTTTGCTCGTATTGAGTTCACTGGATACTTGGTTGAGTTTAGTTAATGCTTGCTGCAACTGCTCATTAAAGTTGCTACTCAACAAGGCAATTTCCTTATCGAGTCGTCGATGTAGTTCATCGTTTTCTTGTTTACTATTGGCTTCTGCCATTTCTAATTCAGAGGAGATTTTATCGGCATAGGCGTTTAATT
The DNA here is from genome assembly GCF_030730205.1 of Paraglaciecola sp. Taxonomy (GTDB): domain Bacteria; phylum Pseudomonadota; class Gammaproteobacteria; order Enterobacterales; family Alteromonadaceae; genus Paraglaciecola. Next base: position 4,879 of record NZ_JANQVQ010000023.1, on the reverse strand, counting down.
CGTCTGAACGCTTGTCTTGGTTTTGATCCGCTACCGCAAGCTGTTGTTCTAGTCGGTGCAGGCCGTCTTCCATAGTCGTTTGCAATTGTTGCATCTGCTGAGACATTTGCTGTTCTAACTTTTGAAAATGCTGGCTGGTGAGTTCACTTAATTCACTCAAACCTCGTTCTAAGTCTGCCTTAGCGGCACCAAAAATGATGTGCCTTAATGTATCCAATTCACTTGCTGGGGCGTGAGTATTCTCTTGGTCTTGCGATTGGCTACTGTGCTTGTTTGCCATGCGGCATTCCTCTGCTGACAATGGGTAGAATTCAATTTCTGAAGATTGGTTATCATTTCACAGAATCGGTTGAGATTTAAGCGCTTTGTGATGCCAGTGGTGTTTTATTGTATATAAACCATGCTGAAGTCAGTCATGAGCTTGCAATTGATTGGCTCGCTGGGCACCATTTCTATACAGAAAATCGAAGTGTTTGTAATTCGCTAGTCTAAAAGTCAAAAAATCGCGTACCATATCAACTAGTTAATTTTGTTAGAGTTCAATTATGAAATATCGCGGCAGCCCTAATTTCACCCACCATCAAGAAGATAAAATTGGTGTCATTATTACCAACTTAGGTACGCCTGATGCGCCCAATAAAGTGGCTTTAAAACGCTATTTAAAAGAGTTTTTGTCAGACCCAAGAGTGGTAGAAGTACCGCGACTCATTTGGTGGATGATCCTTAATTTAGTGATTTTGAATATTCGCCCTAAACGTTCAGCAAAAGCCTATTCGACGGTGTGGACCGAACAAGGCTCGCCGTTATTAGTGCATACTAAAAACCAAGCTGCAGCCTTAGCAGAGACCATTTTGCAACAATACGGCGGCAAAGTGATTGTTGATTATGCCATGCGTTACGGCTCTCCATCCGTTGAGGGCTGCGTAGATAAGCTTTTACAGGCGGGCGTGAGAAAATTACTGGTGTTACCGCTTTATCCGCAATATTGTGCGTCTACGACGGGGTCAACTTTTGATGCACTAAGTCAAAGCATGGTAAACAGAAGATGGTTGCCAGATATACGTTTTGTCAGCCACTACCATGACGACGCCGACTATATTCAAGCCGTGGCAGATAAAATTCGGGCTCATTGGCAGTTGCATGGTAAGGCGGACAAGTTACTGTTTTCATATCATGGTATTCCAAAGCGATATTTATTGAATGGCGATCCCTACCATTGTGAGTGTTATAAAACGTCTCGATTAATCGCTGAAAACTTAGGACTCACGAAAGATGAATGCTTAACGACTTTTCAGTCTCGCTTCGGCCGTGAAGAGTGGTTAAAACCTTATACAGACGAAACCTTAAAAAGCTTGCCTCAACAAGGCGTAAAGTCTATTCAAGTGGTATGTCCGGGATTTTCTTCAGATTGTTTAGAAACAATTGAAGAAATAGGCGAAGAAAATCGTGAGTACTTTATGCATGCCGGCGGTGAGCGCTATGAATATATCGAAGCCTTAAACAGTGATCCCCAGCACATTGCCTTGCTGGCAAAACTAGTGGCGCAAAATATTCAGGGATGGTCAGTAGATGAAGATACCTTGCAACGAGAGCAATTAGCCCAACGTTTAGGGGCGCAACGATAATGAGTCTGTCTTCGATAAAGGCGCCAGCTAGTTTACTCAAAGCACAAAAGTTAGCTAACTTACTGGATAATGCCATTACCATACCCTTTACCAAATTTAAATTTGGTCTGGACTTTTTAATCGGCCTGCTACCTTTCGCAGGAGACCTTGTTTCTTTGTTGTTGTCGTTAAAAATAGTGCATTACGCCAAGCAGTTGGGTTTACCAAGGCTGGTGCAGGCACAGATGCTTAAAAATGTCGCCTTAGACTTCATCATTGGTTTGATTCCGTTTTTAGGCGACATTGCCGATGTGTTTTATCGGGCCAATCAGAAAAATGTCAGAATAATGGAGCGTTGGTGGGTGAGCCAGCAACATGGAGCTATTAAAGCCAACAGCCAACAACAGTTAAAAGATTGGCAAGATAAACAACTGTAAGGCTGATTAATTGGTTTCAATAACGCCATGGGCTTGCAAATCAGCAAGTTTGACGGTGTTTAAGCACGCCTGATTAGTGGCTGACAATATCACTTGAGGCGCCTTGCCCGCATTAAAGGCTTCTTGCCAACGCGCGGCACACAAACACCACTTATCACCAGCCTTTAGGCCTGCAAATTGGTACTGTGGTATTGGCGTACTTAAATCATTCCCTCGACTTTTTGAAAAAAGAAGAAAGTCATCCGTCATAATTGCGCAGACACTGTGGTTTCCATGATCACTTGCCGGTACATAACAAAAACCTTCTCGGGTAAAACCACCATTACCACAACAGAGTTTAAGTGGCCCACCTAATACGTTTTTCTCATTAGCCATGATTGTTGCTCACTGTGATTTCAAGGGGCGTACTAAATCAGGTTGTTTGGCTCGAGTCAATTCTCTCTTGTTTTGCAAAGGCTAAATCATTGGTTGGCAAAGCGCATTACTATGGATAGAGTATTGTTTAAAATCAAAGCAAAACCTTGACCAGTTATTTAGGACGCATAATGAAAATTTATGAAACCCACACTGCACCCTCACCTAGAAGAGTAAGAATATTTCTCGCTGAAAAAAATATTCCAATGGAATACGTCCAAGTGGATATAGCAAAAGGTGAAAACTTATCTGCTCAGATGCGCGCTAAAAATCCCATGGTTAAGATTCCGATTCTTGAACTGGATGATGGTACGTGTATCAGTGAAACCCATTCCATTTGCCGTTATTTTGAAGAAGTACAGCCTGAGCCTCCGCTGCTGGGACGTACGGCGCTAGAAAAGGCGCAGATTGACATGTGGCAGCGCTTTGTTGAGTTACATCTATTTATGCAGGTTGGCATGTGTTTTCAGCACACTACCGGGTATTTTAAAGACAGGATGAATCCCATCAACGAGTATGGCGTTGAGGCGGGTAAGCAAGCACAGTCGTTTTTAGCCGTGTTAGAAGAACGGTTAGCCACCCATACCTATATTGCCGGAGACCACTTTAGTGTGGCGGATATTACTGCAGTGTGTGCAATTGATTTTGCGCGGGTAGTCAAAATAAAAGTCCTTGATGAACAAATTCATATAAAGCGTTGGTACGCCTTAGTGAATGAGCGCCCCAGTATGCAAGCCTAATTCTTACTTTAGCGAGTGTTGAACAAGGCGCCACCTAGGTGTTTTTGAAACCTTCGGTCTCCTCACCTTAGCGCTGGGTGTTTTCAAGTCTGCTCAAGCCCTCATATGCTGGTAAAGTGGTGTTTTGTTGGTTGAGTGATTGTTGCATACCGTTGTGCTTGATGTGTTGAAGTGCATTCACACTGAGACAGACAAAACACGCAATAAAGCCATAAAAACACCCTTACGTTTCAATGAGGAATTTTGAGGATTGAAAATAAGTATTTTTCTACCTTATATGGTCATAGCTTGCTTAAATTTTTTATCGAAGGCGGGTGACTAAATGTCAAAATTAAAAGCAAGCTTCAGTGTGAGTAGTTTTGGAATTTACAAAGAATGGAACGAAAAATCCAAACAACTACCAGTGATTAAAGACTTTACCCTTAACATTCCAGCAGTGCTTAATATTGAGTTCGGCTTTATTTTAAGGGTGATGAAAGGTAAGGGCTTAAAGCTCGACTACACCATTTATCATCCTGATATTCCTGATAAAAAAGGGCAAGTCATGGCGCCTTTTACGGGTGATGTTTTTGTACGAAATAATGATTGGGAGTTTTACTTAGGCGACACCTTGTGGGAGCCCATTGAAGATAAAACAGGCGATTGGCACATGGTTATTGAATGTGATGGCAAGGTGATTGCTGAGCACACTTTCAGTGTTTTGGCAGAGTATGCCGATGGTGAAATTCAATTTTGGAAAAGACGCGGCTATTAATCATTTTCTAAATCAAAAATCCGTCGTTTGTTCAAAAGTGCTAAGGCTTCAATATGGCCAGGGTAGTCTTTGAAATACGCATCAAAGCAGCCATCTTGCATAATTTTGTGCAGTCCAAGGGTCATTCGTTGCGCTAATACGGTATTGTCTTTATTGACAAAAAAATAATTCAGCAAGTCATATTTTAACAGCAGATCAGCTTCGATGCTCAGCTGTGGATTATTCAGCGCCTTTAATTCATCACTTACTTCTAATACCGAACGTGGGTAATAATCCACAATACCGTCACTCACAAGTTTATGTAAGTTAGGCTGCCAATCCATGGTTTCAACGGTTAATCCGGCATGCCGCATTTTGGTCACGTCGGGCCAGCCCGTGCCTTGAATGGCTGTTAGCTTGGCTAATTCGTGTAGATCTTTTATGGAAGAAAAACGGCTTTGATCCTGACTGCGAATAACGAAAACCCGTTTACCTAACATGCCTTTTAGTAGAGGGACTTTAATGGCTAATGCTTGCGCTTCTCGGGCTGGTGTTGTGGTGGTCCACATGATGTCTGTTAAGCCGGATGTCAAGCTAGCAAACTTGCGATCGGTTGACATTGAAACAGGTAAAGTAACAAAGGTAACACTGCCATACTCATCAACGGTGTGTTCAATCACCAGTTTGAGTAAGCCTACAAAATAAGGTGAATAAGACTTGACCGATTGTGAATTGTCTTGGTAACGGATAAGCGTCTCGGCCTGAGCGACAGGAAGCGTTACGACCAATATGTATAAGAGCGCTGACAACAAATTAATTAGCACAGGTTTTCCTATTTAAGACAAAACAGCAGCAAAGTGCTTAGCCTGACTGCTATTTGAGTGTTAAGTAATCACAATCACTATAGTCGTTTTATCGCTGACTGAACATATCAGCACAGGGCATTGCACT
>NZ_JANQVQ010000022.1 GCF_030730205.1 Paraglaciecola sp. | reverse complement strand
TTGTTTTGTTGCTTCTACTAGCCTGTTGATCTTATTTTAAATTAACAGGCTAGTAATACAGTTGTTAAGCGCCGATTTTCGTTTTTACCTCCTTGTTGATTGCCACTAGCGGTTTAGAGCGGGTAGGTTAATTTCAACAAGACAAGTACAATCGTAGAATAACAAATGGAAACAGGTAGACCCATTTTCACAAAGTGCTTTAATTTATAGTTTACAGCACTGAACACCAATAAATTAGTTTGATAGCCGTAGGGCGATATAAAACTGGCACTGGCAGCGAAAGCCACGGCTAAAGCAAATGGCATAAGATCAACATTAAGGACTTGAGCCAAACCGTAGGCAAAAGGAAACATCAGGGCCGCTGCTGCATTATTGGTGACCACTTCCGTTAACAATAGTGTCAGTAGGTAAACACCAACTAACGCCGTAAATGGACTTACATTCGTCATTACAGGTGCTAACACTTCGGTAAGTGAATCTATAACACCGGTATTTTCTAAGCCAGTGGCAAGGCTCAGAGCGCCTACTATCACTAAAATAAGATTGATTGGTAAGTTATTCTTCACTTCATTGGTATTAGTTACACCTGAAACAACTAACAGCGCGAGAAAAAACACCAACCCCGTTGCTAAAGACAATACCGACGTAGCCGCTAATGCGACAACGGTTAAAAAACCGCCTAGGGTAATGCGCTCTTGCCAGGGAGTGAGTTTGGCCGGCATTTTTTTCTCAGACAAGATGAAAAAGTTTTTAGCAAGATTATGCCGTTTATTAAAGTCAGGGCCGGTGGCTAATAACAAAAAGTCACCCGCTTGCAGTTTGATTTCACCTAACTTGCCAGAAAGAGATTCGCCATCTCGTCTAATCGCCACCACGGCTGCATCAAATAAAGCCCTAAAGCCAATGGCTTTTAAGCTATAACCAATGACTTGTGCTCTGTTGGAAATAATGACTTCGGTTAAATTGTCACGCAACAAGCCATTTGATTCTGCAAATAAATGCAAACCTTTGATATGGCTTAAGTTACCGACATTTTGCACATTGCCTGAAAATATCAATTTGTCATTAGCTTGAATAATAAGGTCAGGGGAAACGGGGGATATAAGGTTTTTTTCACGAATTATTTCTACTAAAAAGAGTTCAGGTAGGTTTCTTAAATGATTGTCCTCAACACTTTTACCCACCAGTTCTGAATCCACAGCCACCTTTGCTTCAATAAAATAGTGATTGTATTTATTACTCTTATTTTCGATGTCGGGTAGCCATGAAGACATGATAAAAATCAGCAATCCACAGCTTAAGCCTGCAATCATGCCATAAAGGGTAAAATCCCAAAATTTAAATCCCTCGTGACCATGCTCAATAAGAAAGCTATCTACAATTAAGTTTGTTGAGGTGCCAATCAACGTTACGGTACCACCTAATATCGCGATGTAAGATAAGGGGATGAGTAACTTAGAAGATGAATGATGTTGGTTTTGTTTCACTGGGCCAATCAAACTTGCCACTACGGCGGTGTTATTTAACAAGGCGGAAGAAAAAAAGGTTAAACCAAATAGACGCCAATAACTTTGAGTGTAATTAGCAGTTATCAATGTCCGACCTAATCGTTTGATTAGTGAGGTTTTATCGACCGCGTTACTGACCAATAACAACAGTATCAGCGTCATTAATCCTTGGTTAGTTAAATTATTAATGACTTGATTTAAATTGAGCTGCTGTCCAACAATTAAGGCCAACATGGAAGCGGCAAAAATAGAAGAAGGGCGCTTATCGGTGAGGATAAGCGCCATGATAGTACTGGCAAAAATGGCTATTACCAGATATTGATTAAAGTCCATATAATCCCGAAAGGTTAGACTAGTTTACTGATATCAGTGGCATTCCAATGTGGAAAATGTTTTCTGACCAAGGCATTAAATTCTAATTCAAATTCAGAATAGTGCTTATCTGAGCTTGTGCTTGCGTCTTTTGCCACATCCAGGATCATGCCTGCACCCACAGTACCATTGGTTAAACGATCAATAATAATAAACGCCCCGGTAGAACGGTTTTTCGTGTAAGCGTCACATGCCACAGGCTGAGTCAGTTTTATGGTACCCACAGCTATCTCGTTCAAATTAAGCCTGATTGCGGGCTTGTGCTCTAAAGAGTTAACGTCGATTTGGTACTCGATGTCAGTCACACTACCGGGTACAAACTTAGTGGCAAATTTAAAACCATATTGTTTATTAGGCATCATAGGCTCTTCAGCCATCCACACTAAGTTTGTGACAAAGGTACTGCCTTGCAGCGGCAAATTGTCAGATTTCACAATCATGTCGCCACGAGAAATATCAATTTCGTCTTCTAACGTTAGCGTCGTGGTAAGTGGTGTATGTGCACTTTGTTGTTCACCTTCATAATTAACGATGGATTTAACGGTTGATTGTTTACCTGAAGGAAGCGCGGTTATTTTATCACCCACGGAAATTTGACCGGATACTACCGTACCTGCGAAACCTCTAAAATTAAGGTTTGGACGGTTGACATATTGCACCGGAAAACGAAAATCATCTACGTTAAGATCGTGTGCAACTTTAATGTTTTCTAACATCGTCATCAGGGTTTCACCTTTATACCACGGTGTTTTTTCACTAACGTTTACCACGTTATCACCATCTAATGCAGATAAGGCAATAAATTGAATGTCTGGAATGCTTAGCTGTTTAGAGAACGTTAAATAATCCGCTTTAATCTTTTCGTACACACTTTCACTATAATCCATCAAATCCATTTTGTTGACGGCAACAATGACGTGCTTGATGCCTAACAAAGAGACGAGGAAAGAATGGCGACGAGTTTGGGTTTTAACCCCAGCACGCGCATCTACAAGAATAATGGCGAGATCACAGTTTGACGCGCCGGTCACCATGTTTCGAGTATATTGTTCGTGCCCGGGGGTATCAGCAATAATAAACTTTCGTTTGTCAGTAGAAAAATACCGATAAGCAACATCGATGGTAATACCTTGCTCTCTTTCAGACTGTAAACCGTCAACTAATAAGGCTAAGTCTACTTTGTCACCTGTTGTGCCACTTTTTTTACTGTCTTTCGTAATAGCGGCTAGTTGATCCTCAAAAATCATTTTTGAGTCATGCAACAATCGACCGATTAATGTACTTTTTCCATCATCAACACTGCCGCACGTTAAAAAACGCAGCATATCTTTCTTTTCGTGCTGATCTAAATAACCCAATATGTCGGATTGAAGTAAGGTGTTTTCGCTATTCATAATTCAATAACTCACTAAAAAATAAGGGTTTAAAACGGATTCTTTCTGGTTGTAGCGTAAGGCTTGGGCATCTTTTGATCTAGCAGTGGCCACTGCATTTACCACAGTAACTGTCCCACCAGCGGCTTCCACCACGGCTTGAGCTGCTCCAGTATCCCATTCGGACGTCGGGCCTAATCTGGGGTAAAGATGAGCTGCACCTTCTGCCACTAGGCATAATTTCAATGAACTTCCCATTGCAACTAATTCTGACTCGCCGCCCAAGGCTTCAAGAAATTGCTGTATTTCAGGGCTTTGATGAGAGCGGCTACCAACAATTAACCACTTTTCATTGCCAGAATGGGCTTTGACAGTAATATCTTTCCGAGCCCCGTTTGTTAACTTATACGCCCCTTGGCCAACAACACCCACATAGGTTTGTGCAAGTACTGGCGCATACACTACGCCAAAGACGGCTTGGCCATTTTTAATGAGTGCAATGTTGACGGTAAACTCACCATTTTTCTTGATGAATTCTTTTGTGCCATCTAAGGGGTCAACCAACCAATATTCTTGCCATGTACTGCGCTCTGACCACGGAATATTAGCGGATTCTTCCGACAGGATCGGTAAGTCTGACACCGCTTTAAGACCATCTACAATGCAGTGATGTGCGGCTAGATCGGCTTCAGTTAAGGGGCTCTCATCAGACTTTTCGTACACACTGAAATCACGCTGATAAATTTCCATGATTTTATCGCCAGCGGCATGACTTATTGCAACAATTTTGTCGACTAATTCACTACTTAGCATCAGATAAAAATCCTTTTTCTAGTAACAGCGTGAAAAGTTGATCAGCTGATTCTTCTGCAGTTTGGCCACTGTAGGCTAATTCAATCTCGGGGCTATCAGGTGCTTCATAGGGAGAACTGATACCCGTAAAGTCTTTGATATCACCTTGACGTGCTTTTTGATACAAACCCTTAGGATCTCGTTTTTCACACTCTTCGATGGGCGTATTAATAAACACTTCAATAAATTCGTTTTCAGCTAATAAATCGCGACAGTAATCTCTATCTCGCTGAAAGGGCGAGATAAACGCGGTGATAACAATCAGGCCTGAATCGACAAATAATTTTGCGACTTCACTGATGCGTCGAATATTTTCAACGCGGTCTTTGTCGCTAAAGCCTAGATCGCCACAAAGACCGTGACGTACATTATCGCCATCAAGTAAATAAGTGTGTTTGTGGTGCTCCGCTAATTTTTTTTCTAGCAGATTGGCAATAGTTGATTTGCCAGAACCACTTAAACCGGTTAACCAGATGACACATGGTTGTTGATTTTTGGCTGCTGCACGACGAGATTTGTCTACCTCGTGTTGATGCCAAACAATATTGGTTGCCATTAGAAATAACCTTCCATTTTTTTCTTTTCCATAGAGCCAGATGAATCATGGTCAATAACTCGTCCTTGACGCTCAGAGGTTTTGGTGAGCAGCATTTCTTGAATGACTTCAGGTAGAGTAGCAGCCGTTGATTCCACAGCTCCTGTTAAAGGATAACAACCTAGTGTTCTGAAACGAACTGAACGCATTTCTGGTTTTTCACCTGGCAGCATGGGCATGCGGTCATCGTCAACCATGATTAGCGTACCATCACGCTCTACCACTGGACGAGGTTTGGCTAGATACAAAGATGGAATCTCAATGTTTTCAAGGTAAATGTATTGCCAAATATCTAATTCCGTCCAGTTTGACATAGGGAAAACTCGAATACTTTCGCCCTTGTTAATTTGGGAGTTATAGATGTTCCATAACTCTGGACGCTGATTTTTGGGATCCCAGCGATGGTTATCATCTCGGAATGAGTACACCCGTTCTTTGGCTCGTGATTTTTCTTCGTCACGACGTGCTCCACCAAAAGCGGCATCAAATTTATATTTATTTAAGGCTTGTTTTAAACTGGCTGTTTTCATGATGTCTGTGTGTTTGGCACTACCATGCACAAACGGACTGATATTCATGTCTACACCTTCTTGGTTAATGTGAACCAACAAGTCGAGATCATGTTTTTCCGCCATTTTATCTCTAAAGGCAATCATTTCGTGGAATTTCCACGTGGTATCAACGTGAAGCAAAGGAAAGGGGATCTTGCCAGGAGCAAAGGCTTTTCTTGCTAAATGCAACAATACAGAGGAGTCTTTTCCGACAGAGTACAGCATAACGGGATTATCAAATTCAGCTGCGACTTCGCGGAAAATATGGATACTTTCAGCTTCAAGTTGTTTTAAATGGGTAACATTAGGTATAGCGTTAGGCATAATGACTCTCACACTGGATTAAGTTATATATCAATAAATTCTATGTATAGAACATAACATGAATTAACCGAGAGTGAGTAGACAGATTTATGCTATATTCTTATAAATTAAAGCTTTTCAGATATATGCCTAATCTATAACAATATTTTTACAATGTCGTTGTGTTTTGCGGGCTGCGTAAGGTTCAGATACTTATTTCACAGTAACTTTATTCTCTCCGATGCCCACTGCAAACTCTGTTGAAAGCGCGCCAACACGTGGTCTAAATTAAAGTCTAATGCTTGGCAATACGTTTCAACATTGCACCAATCAGCTGCTTCAAGTAATTCACATAAGGCGAGGTATTCAGCTAATTTACCTTGACGCTTAATGAGTGCATCTTTGAGCGCCTGTGCGATGGGCAACTTTTCCATTAATTCTGCGATATTGGTATCAACCATGGCATCAATTAAAGAGAGTAAACCGATTAAAAAGGCAGAAGAGGGATCCGCACCTTGTTTATCCATTTTTACCATTTGCTCACAAAACCGTGCTCTTGCTAAGGCCATTACCGTTAATTCTTGTGGTTTACCATGGCTAAATTGTGCAGTAAATAACAATGAGATAAAGCGCTTTAATTCAAGTAAACCGAACATTGTGATCGCTTGCTTGAGGCTTTCGATTTTAGCAACGCGCTTAAAAATAGGTGATTGGGCATAACGCAGTAGTTTAAAGGATAATTCGACATCGCCGGCAAAAATGATGGAAATTTTTTCTATATTAGGCTCTGGCTTGCACACTTCTGCCATTAAATTAACAAGGGAGAGTTGGGAAGGCTGAAAAGAGATCGATTTAATGACTTCCGGTTTGCTAAAAAAATAGCCCTGAAAGTATTCACAGCCTATTTCTAGGGCGTGTTGATATTCAGTGTAAGTTTCAACTTTTTCTGCCAGAAGTTTAATATTAGGGTAAGGCTTTACTTCCTCAAGAATCTGCTTTATTTGGTCTTCTGACGATAAGGCATAATCAATTTTGATGATGTCGATATAAGGGAAAAAGTGTCGCCATAGGGGGTCATGTTCGTAGTCATCTAAGGCAAGTATATAGCCTTTTTCTTTGAGCTCGACGCAGGCTTGCAGTAAACGTTTTCCTGGTTTGGCTGTCTCTAAAATTTCTACCACAATTTGTTCTTTGGGCAATAATAAAGGGTAGCCGTTTAGCAAAGTATCGTGGGTGAAATTAATAAAAGCCAGTGTACCTTGTGTGAGGGTTTCTAACCCTAAATTGAATTGTAATCCTTCGATAAGCTTAGCGGTTGCTTGGTTGTCATTAATTTTAGGAAAAACATTTTCTAAACTTTGACGAAAAAGCAATTCATAAGCAAACAAGGACTTATCTCTATTCAAAATAGGCTGTCGAGCTGCGTAAAAACTCAAGTTGGAACTCCTCTTACAACATGGCTGAGTAAAAACCAGACATGTTGAGCCCGATAATTGTTATGAGTGAAACTCTCGTTCTACTCGTTCAAAAGTCGCTTTTATAGACTGATCTTGTTGTTTACTTAATACACTCACAACCACGATAGTAACACTACAGATAATGAATCCAGGGATAATTTCATACACTAACTGACTTAAGCTTTGACCGTTGATAGCGATAGGTGCGTAAACCCAAATAAGCACAGTGATAGTGCCTGTTACCATACCAAGAATCGCCGCTGTTCTGGTCATATTGGGCCAATACAAACTCAGTAAAACCACTGGTCCAAACGCGGCGCCAAACCCCGCCCACGCATTACTCACTATTGACAATATAGAACTATCACGGTCTTGTGCCAATAAAATCGCTACTATTGCCACTAAAGCCACAGACAGACGACCGACAAAAACTAATTCTCGCTGGCTGGCCTTTCGGCGGAAAAATAACTGATAAATATCGCCGGTTAACGAACTGGAGGTCACTAATAGTTGTGAGGAAATCGTACTCATGATGGCTGCCAAAATAGCAGCCAATAAAAAGCCACTGACAAGTGGGTGAAAAAGTACATTAGAAAGATAAATAAAAATAGTCTCAGGATCCGCAATGCTTCCCGCTTGACTTTTAATATAAGCCATACCAAATAAACCAGTAGATAGGGCACCTACTAAGGTGACTATCATCCAGCTCATGCCAATCATGCGGGCAGTTTTGATATCTTTAACTGAACGAATGGCCATAAAACGCACAATAATATGCGGCTGACCAAAATAACCCAGGCCCCAAGACAACATCGATATTATTGTCAGTAGGGTAAGACTTTGGCCTGTCGAAGCGTCAGTAAAAACATCCAGAAAACTGTAATCACCTTTGGTTAAAATATCGCCAGTCAATTGTAAGTCACCAATGTGTAGCAAGGTCACCACAGGGACTAAAATAAGCGCCGCAAACATGATACAGCCTTGTACAAAATCTGTGATACTCACCGCTAAGAACCCGCCAAATAGCGTATAAGCGACGACGACACCCGCGGTAATGTACAAGCCGAGGTTATAGCTTAAGCCAAACGATGATTCGAACAGCTTGCCACCTGCCACCATTCCTGATGAGGTGTAAACCGCAAAAAATACAATAATAACGATAGAAGATATGACCCTTAATAAATGACTATTATCGTTAAAACGATTTTCAAAATAATCGGGAATAGTAATCGCGTTATTGGCAAATTCGGTATAAACCCTTAACCTAGGGGCTATTAAAACGTAATTTAAATACGCGCCAAAGGTCAAACCTATGGCAATCCAGCCACTTGATAAGCCAGACACATACATGGCGCCCGGCAAACCCATTAACATCCAGCCGCTCATATCTGAAGCACCTGCAGAAAGTGCGGTAACTTTTGGGCTTAAACTTCTTCCACCCAGCATATAGCCCGAAACATCAGTATTCGCTTGTTTGAATGAAAACAGGCCAATTGCCAGTACCACAACAAAGTACAAGCCTAGGGAAATAAAAACTGTGGGTTCCATCTATACCTCTATTGTTTGACTGTGGTGACAATGGTTAAATACTAAAAAACATAACGAGGTGGTACGGAACGCCATGCTAGCAACAGTATGAAAAATTCTCTACAAAAATCAACGCATTATATTCAATCTCTTCAATTTAAAGATTTAAGTTGTCAGCAGTTTTATAGGGTGGCTAAATTACGTCAAGATGTGTTTATTATTGAACAACAAAGTATTTATTCGGACTTAGATGGGCTCGATCAACAAGCCATGCACTATTTGTGCTGGTCGTCTGAGCAAAATGATGCCGAACTCATTGGGTATGCACGTACTCGTCAATCGCAAGATTTAATTCATTTTAGTATTGAACGCGTTGTCTTCTCGGATTTGAGCCGGGGTAAAGGGCTAGGCGCGGCGCTGATGCGTTTGATGATAAACGATATCACCTTAAAAAATACGGGCGCTGACATCACCCTTTCTGCTCAACTTGAGGCGCAAAAGTTTTATGAAAAACTAGGCTTTGTGGCAAAAGGAGAGTCGTATGACGATGGCGGGATCGAACACGTCACAATGTATTTTAAGTCGCAATAACGATACTCTGTTCAGCTTTACCATCGCTTAACTGGTAAAGTCTGAACCGATCTTCGGTTTATGCCGAAAACTGAATATTTTTGCTGAGTCTATCTCTCATCTTAGCCACATCGGATGGCACATCACTCACAATCACTAGGCTGGCTTTGCTCAGGTCGTAGGCTTCACTGTTCCACTTACCTTTTACTGCGCTATCGATTGCATACCCCTGCATGTGGGGGACAATAAAAACACTGACTTTGCCATTATCACCTTGCATAACTAAATGCAGGCTCTTGATATTGTCAAAATCGCAAAAGTTGGCGTAATAAATTTGTCCGGTATTGGCTGTCATTTCACCACCAAATCGCGCCAGCTTGGCATTCACTTGAGACAAGCTAATATCTTCACTTGCCCCTAAGGCATAGTCGCCTTCATGTAAGACGTGGGCAATACCATATTCAGATAGGCTAGCAGCCTCTTTAAATTGCCATTGAGTCACACTAATACCCAAAATAAACGCCACCGAGGCCGCTAATGCTAATTGTATAAAATGACTCCGCTGACGTTTTTGAGTATGAACAGCCATAGTTTGACGAAGTAACAAACGATGCGCGAGACCATCTGGTACAGGTATGTTGCTTGCTTCGGTAATTTTTTTATCTAGCTGTTTAATTTCTTTTACAAAAGCCTGTTTTTTGAGATCGTCGCCAGTAGCCTTAGCAAGCTCTTTGTCATTTGGATCAGCTAAGACCGCTCGACGAAATTCTAATTCATCCATTTTGGCGTCCTCTGTGCTCATTTGCTTTTTCTAAAGCCTCTTTTACCTGATTGCGCGCTCTAAATAATCGTGTCATCACCGTATTCTTATTCAAATTAAGTTGTTCTGCGATTTCATCGCCTGAATAACCAAATATAATTTGCAGCATAAGCGGCTCTTTATATTCATCGCTTAAGGCGTTCATAATTGCGCGTAATTCTCGATGTTCTATTTCTACTTCACTACTTAATTGTTCGTCAATAATGGCAACATCATCGATATCCACTAAATCAAATTGTTTGCGCTCAAAACGGCGAGCATTTTCCCGGCGTAATATCGTGATAAGCCATGATTTAGCTGCTTTTTCATCTTGTAATGTATCTAGGCTTTTCCAAGCGCGCAGGAACGTTTCCTGAGTAATATCCTCAGCGACCGCTTTATCTTTGACTAGCCAATACGCATAGCGAAAAATATCGGCGTGCAATGCCAATACTAATGCTTCATATCGTTGTTGTTTATTTGCCATATCACTAGAGACCGAGGCTTCTTTATTTTGCTTTCGCCAAAACATAAATTTTTCCACTGTTTAGCTCACTGTTGGAATATAAAGGTAAAAATGCGAGCGCGAGCTGGTGAAGATAGAACGTATTATGCGTGAATCCATGGGGCTAGCCTAGTTTGAAACAGTGAATTTTAGGATGAGCCGTCGCTCAGATTGAATGTCAGAGCAGTTAGTAGGCAATGGTTGTGCCTACTAACTACCAAAAGCACCGATGATTAAACGCTAGGATAGAGCGGTTTTAAATTATGCTGTTCCGACCTGGATTTGTTTCCATGGCTTTTTACATAAGGTTTAAGTGCTGCATGCAGCGCCTTGTTATCCCAAGTATTTGGCATTTGGCCGTATTGCGATGCCAGCATCAGGTTAACTTCGTTGCTTAACTTAGGGTCTTGGATACGCTGCAGGGATTGCGTTAGCGTGAGATTGGCTTGCCCCACGAAACGAGCTAAAAATGGCCCTAATAATGACGTGATTTGTTTGACATCAGATTGTTTGATGGCGTTTTGTAATATACTCCACTGATCGCCTGTCTGCGGTTTTTGTTGTGCTGTTTTACTTGACTTGCTGCTGACTTGCAGGGGGCGAGATTTTATCAACCAAAACCCTAGTACTAGGGTCAACAGCCACAAAATAAATAATACCGCACTCACACCTTTCCAGAACGGATCGGCCTCAGTTTCGATAATACTGGGCGCTTGCGCATTGCTTGGCTCCAACGCCCCCTTAACATCTATCAGGCCTGGATTATTACTCAAAGGCAAAGGGGCAGTACTTTGGTTAAGGGACGGCAAAATCGTTAGGGTTTTTTCGGGTAGAGTCGTAAACTCGGTCTTCTTAGTGAGTACGTTAAACCAGGGGACTTGCACTGCAGGCAACACAAGCTGACCCGCTTCACTAGGAATAATCGCAACCGACTCTTTGCGCTGGGCAATCAATGTTTGGTCTTTCTCAACCGTGGTGGTTTCAGCTTGATCCGGGTAGGATTTTACAGAGTTGGGGTAAGCACCATTGATAGCGGGTAATTGTTCTTCTACAACGCCAATTGCCGTGAGCGTGATAGTGCGGGTTATAGGCTCCCCTACATGATATTGCTGAGGATTGCCTTGCCATTCTTCGTTAATTTGCACAAAGTCGCTAGGCAGCCAATGATGAGGATAATCGCTAGGAATAGGTAAAACCGTAATAGCTTGGCTTTGTCCAACGCGATTTACCGGTGTACTACGATTAAAAAAGCCAAAACTTTGACGTGAATTATCAATAATTTCACCTTCAAACAAAGGGCCTTCGATGGTAAAAGTACCGCTTTTTTGGGGAATGATAGCGAAGGTTCGTTCAATGACGCGGTAACGACGGCCGTCTTTTATTTCGCTGTATTCTTTATCTTTACCAATTTGTCTAATGTCTGCGTTTTCTAAACGCGGATTAGCAAGACTGCCTCTTTGTAATTCTTGGCCTAAATACAGTTTCACCGTATAGCGTAACTGCTGTTGCAGATACGCTTCTGGCACATCAACTTCTGTTGTAATAAAAATATCTCTACCCTGAGTCGCACCGCTTGACGATATAGGGACCACCATTAGTTCAATAGCTTGGGTCTTTTGACCCCCGACATCAAAAGCTGGAATAGTAAAACGGCCTTCTTTACGCGGGATAAGCACGGTTGTCCAAATTGTGGTTCGAGTCGTATTAAAATTTATCATTTGGGTTTGGGTGCTGACGGAAGTTCTACCCACTACAAAATCTTTCATGAGTATTGATGGATCAAATGCGGAGCGGTCAACATCGTCGTTGGCGGTGATAGTCAAATTAAAAGACTCATCAGCCATCACTGGATTTTTGTCAACACTGGCAATCACTTCATTGGGCTTAGCGTTCACGCTGGTCACATATAACAGCAATAAACTTAGGCTGACGATTAATAATTTTATGGCTCTCACGGTTACCAGTTCCTCTCTAAATTGCTGGGTACTCTTTCACGCTTACGTTGCTGCGCCTCTATTTGCATCTTTCTTTTTAACAAAAAGGCCGGATCGTCGGGCACGCGATTTAGTAAAGTTTGCATGCGCTGCATTTGCTCTTTTTCTTCATCTGTTAACTCTTTAGTTTGCTCAGCCATCGCCTGTTGCTGGGCCTCTTGCGAAGCGTTTTCTGGCTCTTGTTCAGATTGAGATGGTTGCGCTTGTTGTTGCTCGGGCTCTTTTGAATCAGTTTGGGATCCCTGTGTATCGCTATTTTGTGCTTCAGTATTTTCTTGTTCAGCCTTGCTATCTTGACTCTCCTGCTTGTCAGAAGCCTGATCTTGATTTTGTTGTTCTGAATCTTGAGGTTGAGACTGTTGGTCTGACTCCTGATTTTGTTGGTTCTGTTGATCTTGATCTGAGTTTTCACCGTCTTGGTTTTGCTGCGGGTCATTTTGTTGATCAGATTGTTCATTTTGCTGGTCTTGTTGCTGCTGTTCTTGCTGTTGCTGCTGTTCAAGCAGTTTTTCTAACAGGGTCTTATTGGCTAAGGCATCTTGATAATCTGCTTGTTCGGCAAGGACCTCCTTATACAATGCAATTGCCTCAGGATATTTGCCTAACTGTGCCAAGGTATTCGCTTGGTTATAGCGCCCATCGATACTATCTATTTGGCTAAATGCCTTTAGCGCTTGTTCGTAGTTTTCATCTTTGTATAGAGACGAGCCTGCCCACAACGGATCTTCAAAGGTCTCTGCCGCGTGTTTAAACTCTCCGGCGTGAAAGGCTTCTAAACCCTGTTGGTCTTTGGTTTTCCACATGTCTTGCCACCAACCTGCTTCCGCTTTTGGCGCATACATCGGTAGAGCAAAAGCGATGAGAAAAACAGGGATTAAGCCTTTTCGAAAGCTGTAAGCGGCCAAGGGAAGCAGCAAGAGAAGTAAATAAGGTCCTAATTCTTGCCATTTATCACCAAAGTTATCATCGCCAGCAGATTCTTGCTCGCCAGCATTATTGTCTAGCAGGGTTTGATTCACTAGATAGTCAATGTCACTATCATCACTTTGTAAAGGAGCATAGCGGCCTCCACCTTGTTTGGCTAAAGTTTGCAGATTGCTGGTAGGTAGTTTGGGGATCACAATAGCGCCGTTGGAGTCTTTTAATAACTCCCCATTGAGTGTTTGTACCGGGGCACCTTCCTCAGTACCCACCGCTAAGATAGATAAGCGATAACTTGATTTGTTTAATAGGTCGCTGATTTCTTTTAATTGACGATTATCTACACCGTCAGTTATCCAAAAAATATCTCCCTGCTGATAATTCGCGCTTTTAAGGAGATCAAACGCAGTTTGCAAACCCAAGACTGGGTCGCTACCCGGTATCGGCATAATCTCGGGGCTTAAGCTGGGAATCAACGCCGTTAAATTTTGCCCATCACTGCTAAGCGGACTAATGGTAAATGCATCTCCTGCATAGGCCACTAAACCTGTTTCACCTTCGGTTAATTTTTTGACTAAATCAATGGCCTTATATTTTGCGCGAGTCAAGCGGTTTGGTTTGATGTCAGTCGCTCGCATCGACATAGACATATCCATTAGTACCACCTTACCGGTGTTTAACTGAAAAACGGGTTGTGGCAAGCGTTCCCAAGTGGGGCCGGCTAACGCAAGTGTTGCTAACAACCAACCAAGAACGAGTAATCCAAAAGGGTATTTGTGAGATTTTTGTGTACCATGACTAACAAGATGTTTGTATAGGTGTCCCGCCAGTACAGACTGCCAGCCTGTTTGCTGTTTACTAAAATAAGCTAATAAGATTGCAATGATAAAAAGGGGGACAAGTGCCCATAGCCATTGAATTCGTAAAAAGTGAAAGTCTTGTAGTTGCAGTAAAAACTCACTCATTACTTAGTCCTCCCTAAGCGCGCGGTAATGCCTTTGGCTGACAGTATCTGATACAAACTCAGTAATACGGTCAAAAGAAGTGATAGCGCCAAAGGATAATAAAACAGGGCTTGCAAGGGGCGCATTTGGCGACTTTCTCTGGCAATCGGCTCAAGCTCATCCAGTTTGGCGTAAATATTTTGCAGCGAAGCCACATCGCGGGCTCTAAAATATTGACCACCAGTAGAGGTGGCTATTTGGGTCAGCATATCTTCATCCAACTCTTGAGAGGGATTAATTTGCCGACTACCAAAAAAGCTTTGCATCATCATTTTGTCGGCACCAACACCAATAGTATAAACAGTTACTTCGTTGTTAATCGCCAATTCATTTGCCTGTTCGGGTGTGATGTTACCAGCGGTATTTTGGCCATCCGTCAATAAAATCAGGACTTTGTTAGACTCTTCTCTGGCATTGAAACGTTTGATCGCAAGGCCAATGGCATCACCAATGGCGGTTTGTTCACCCACTAATCCTATCAAAGACTCTTTGAGTAATTGGTTGACAGTATCGCGGTCATAAGTAAGCGGGGCTTGCAAATAGGCGGTATCGGCAAAAAGAATTAGGCCCAAGCGGTCACCGACTCGGCGCTCAATAAAGTCACTCAAAACATACTTGATCATTTGTAGTCGGTCTACTTGGCGGCCATTCACTTCCATATCTTCCATTTTCATACTGCCGGAAAGATCGACTGCAATCATCAAGTCTCTACCTTCAGCGGGTATATTCACTGGCTCGCCAAGCCATTGAGGGCGAGCAGCGGCTATTACTAAGGCGGACCAAGCGACCGCGGCGATGAGTATTCGTATTTTATTGGTTTTTTTACTGATGTGGTCAGCTGAGAACCCTTTTATTAAATGCGGCACTTTTAACGCTGCGGGCTGCACTTCCTGTCGAGCAGGTAATAAATAAACAACAATAGGCAAGGGCAGCGCAAGTAGCACCCATATCCAAGCAAACTCAAACATGGCTTGCTCCTTGTCGCTGATGAATATGTTGCTCACTCCAGCGGCTTAAATTCAGTGCGACTTTTCTGTTGGAGAGTTTTGCTGAATTAATCCAAGCCAAAACGAGGCGTTTATCTTTTTCATAATCCGCCTCTGAATCAGCGCCCACTTGATACAAACGCTGCTGAAATTCACTCATTTGTTGCTTAAAAAGGGCTTGTTTGCTGGTAGGCAAGGTTAAACTTAAAAGTTGACTAAGGTGCTCACCGTAAAGTTGTTGCACAGGCAAAGTTGGGTAGTAACTCATCAATACGCGTTTTACTATACTGTTTAAGCCAAGGCGCCATGCTCCGCTTTCAAAAGAAAGTGCTCTTATCTCTTGTTTGGCTTGGCGTTTTGCTCGGCCGCGCATATGGCGTTTAATCAACAATACAACGATTAGACTCAGCAGCACTAAAGTGGAAAATGCCACTAACCACCAGCCATATGCAGGTGGCCAAAAGTTGACTGTGTCTGGGATATGAATGTCTTTTAATTCAGACAATGAGTTGTTCATGAGCTTGTCCGAGAAAACTGATTGAGTTGCAATTCTAAGGGTAAGCCTGCACTGATAGGCACCACTTGTGCTTTACACTGCTTAAGTACATGTTCAATAGAAGAAAAATAGGCGAGATGCTGCTCAAAGTAACGGGATTCCGTGCTTTGTTCTCCTAATATTAAGTGTTGTTGTTCAACGCCATTAGTCAGGGCGACACGCTGGCTTATTTTTACTTTTGGTAATTCGTGTTCAAAGGGATCGCTCATTGGATAAGCAACCACTTCACAGTGCCTGCTTAGCTGAGAAATATGTTGCTTAGCCAATTCGTTTAACTGACTAAAATCACTTAAAATGAAAACCAAACTTCCTGGATGGGCTAAACGACGGATGCGGGCGCAGGCATCAGCAAAAGTAACACCTTGAGCGGTTTGTTTTGATTGGAAGGTATCATTTTGTTGTGCATCAATCGACTGTGCTTGGACTTTTATCAAACTATTTAGAAGCGACAAAACGGCTTTTTGACGGGTTAGCGGTTTACACTCAATATGTTGAAACTGATTAAAAATTAGTCCGCCAATACGGTCGCCACGTTTGCGCGCAGCCCAAGCGAGTAGGGCACTCAAATGCGCCACTTGAACTGACTTAAACAGTAATTGCGTGCCAAACTGCATGCTTGACGACAAGTCGGCTAATACAAAAACGGGGCGCTCTTTTTCTTCGCGATAGATTTTTGTATGGGTTTTACCGGTTCTAGCGGTAACTCGCCAGTCAATAGCACGGATATCATCGCCCGCTTGATAATGCCGAGCTTCATCAAACTCCATGCCTCGGCCTTTAGTTTTTGCCAAATAGGCACCTGCCAATTTGGCTTGCACAGTTTTACGTGGTGATAAATTAACTAAACTCGTTTTACCTTGATAGTAAATGAGCTCTCGTATACCAAGATTGATGCCATCACTCTGATGGGCCGACAACCAATTTTCAACATCCAACATCGTTTTACCTTTTCCGTATGACGCCTAAGGAACAGCCACGAGTTGCAAAATCTTATCCAGTACCTGATTACGATTTATACCTTCTGCTTCTGCTTCGTAACTCAGTATTAATCGGTGGCGCAATACATTGTGAAACACCGCTTGTATATTATCTGGGCCAACAAAATCACGTCCCATCAGCCAAGCATGGGCGCGCGCGCATTTATCCAGAGCAATGGTTGCCCGTGGACTTGCACCAAATTCAATCCAGTTAGCCAAGTCATTATCAAATTTATCGGGTTGACGGGTCGCAATGATGAGTTGTACTAAATATTTTTCTAAACCTTCATCTAAGTGAATTTTTAATAATTCTTGGCGAGCTTTGAATATGTCAGCTTGAGTGAGGTTAGGAGCTTCAATCATATTGGTATGCAGCGCTTCGTTGCGGGTAAGCCGTAAAATTTCTAGCTCTGTTTCAGCGCCTGGATAGTCGATTTCAAGATGCATTAAAAAACGATCAAGCTGAGCTTCTGGCAACGGATACGTACCTTCTTGTTCAATGGGGTTTTGCGTTGCCATCACTAGAAATAGCTCAGGTAGAGCATAGGTTTTATTGCCTACCGTTATTTGTCTTTCAGCCATCGCCTCAAGGAGTGCAGACTGCACTTTTGCTGGAGCTCGATTGATTTCATCAGCCAATACCAGGTTGTGAAAAAGGGGACCTTGTTGAAAAACAAAGCTGCCGTTTTCTGGTCGGTAAATATCAGTACCGGTTAAATCAGCAGGGAGCAAGTCTGGCGTAAACTGCACGCGATGAAAATCACCTTCGACTCCCTTAGCAAGGGCGTTAACTGCTCTCGTTTTAGCTAGGCCCGGTGGGCCTTCAACAAGCAGATGTCCATCGGCTAATAACGCTAAGAGGATATTTTGTGTCAAGGTTTGTTGGCCCACTACTTGAGTATCAAGGTAGGCTTGCAATTGAGAAAACTGAGCTCTTGCCATCTTTTCTTATACTTCCTTCTAACTAACGGGTGAACAGCATGGTGTGTAACACACTGCTATTTTAAGCTGCTGTACTGACAATGCTAACCTATATAGGGTTCCCCTTCTGAAAAACAATGTTACAAAGTCCTAATTAGTTCAGCATATTAGCAGTACCTTCAGTTCAATATAGTAAAAGCAGCATTTTCATCGACGACGCTAAGCGCTGAAAAGAACGCGATTACTATTTGGCCAAAATTCGGTACTTTAGAAGGCCTATTGTTTTTTATTGGTCTAACTTTAAAGCCAAGCAGGCTCGCTTGAACAACTAAAATTATCCCTGTACAATCTGTGATACACAACAGGTCAGACCACTAATTCGAAGGGCATACCATGACTACAAAGCAAAACGTCACAACTAGACAGGGCGACCGTATAGCGATTGTCGCTGGATTACGCACTCCATTCGCCAAAATGGCTAGCTATTTCCACGGAGTTCCCGCCGTCGATTTAGGTAAAATGGTCGTCAACGAGATGTTAGTTCGCAATAACCTATCCCCCTTGGAAATAGAGCAATTGGTATACGGGCAAGTAGTACAAATGCCCGAAGCACCCAATATTGCCCGAGAAATCGTGTTAGGCACGGGTATGAACGTACATACCGATGCTTACAGCGTGTCGCGAGCTTGTGCCACCAGTTTTCAATCTACAGTGAGCATTGCCGAATCGATGATGGCCGGAAATATTAGTGTAGGTATTGCAGGTGGAGCTGATTCAACTTCTGTGTCACCCATTGGTGTGTCAAAAAATCTGGCGAGAGCTTTAACCGATTTACAAAAAACCAAGACTTTAGGACAAAAGTGGGGGGTGCTGAAAAAACTGGGTTTTAAAGACCTGTTGCCAGTACCACCAGCTGTAGCAGAGTATTCGACAGGTTTGTCTATGGGGCAAACGGCTGAACAAATGGCTAAAACCCACAATATCAGTCGTCAGGCACAGGATGAACTCGCTCATCGTTCTCATACATTAGCAGCGCAAAGCTGGAATGAAGGTAAGCTTGCTAATGAGGTGATGACAGCCTATGCAGAGCCTTTTAAAGGGGCGCTGGAGCGTGACAATAACATACGTTTTGACTCAAAGATTGAAGGCTATGCGAAGTTACGTCCGGTGTTTGATAAGAAGCACGGTTCAGTAACCGCAGCAAATGCTACCCCGCTAACCGATGGTGCTTCAGCCATTATCATGATGACAGAAAGCAAAGCAAAAGCCTTGGGTTATAAGCCGCTAGGGTATTTGAAGAGCTATGCTTGGGCTGCCATTGATGTTTGGGAAGACATGTTGATGGGCCCTTCCTATGCGACTCCCATGGCATTGGACAGAGCGGGTATGACACTGCAAGACCTCACATTAATTGAAATGCATGAAGCTTTTGCGGCGCAAACTCTGGCTAATTTAAAAATGTTTGCCAGTGATAAATTCGCGCAAGAGAAACTTGGCCGTAGCAAGGCAATTGGCGAAGTGGATATGAGTAAATTCAATGTGATGGGTAGCTCTTTGGCCTACGGTCATCCATTTGCTGCAACGGGTACGCGTATGATTACGCAGATGTTAAACGAATTAAATCGTCGTGGTGGTGGCACTGGCTTACTGACCGCCTGTGCCGCGGGTGGCTTAGCTGCCGCTATGATCGTCGAAACTGAATAAGGGCAAAATAATGACAGAGCAAACTCAAAATATAGAATCTCATCCTAGCGCATTTAGTTTAGCTACTCGCGATGATGGTATAGCCATTCTCACCATGGACGTGGTGGGGGAGTCGATGAATACGCTTAAAGTCGAATTTGCCGAGCAAATAGATACTGTATTACAGCAAATTAACGCCGATAAAAGCATTAAAGGTGTAGTAGTAATAAGCGGAAAACCTAACTCATTTGTGGCAGGTGCTGATATTAGTATGTTAGCTGCGTGCCAAAGTGCCGAAGATGCTGAAGCTATCGCTGCTGGTGGGCAAGCCATGTTTCAACGGATTGAAGAGATGTCGCAAACGTTTGTTGCGGCGATCCATGGTCCGGCCTTAGGTGGAGGCCTAGAACTGGCATTGGCTTGTCATTACCGCGTATGTTCAGACAGCGACAAAACTCAATTAGGTTTACCTGAAGTGCAACTTGGATTGTTGCCTGGCAGCGGGGGGACACAAAGATTGCCACGTCTAATTAGTGTGCAGCAAGCAATGAAAATGATGTTAACTGGTGCCTCAGTGCGCGCCAAACAAGCGCTTAAATATGGCATTGTGGATGATATGGTCCCGCAATCCATATTGCTTGATGTGGCTATCGAAATGGCGAAAAAACCTAAAACTACTCGCAGTAAGCCCAAGCTCGACGTAATGGGACAATTTTTAGAACGTACGTCAGTTGGCCGTAATCTCATGTTCAGTCAAGCCCGTAAACAAACTGCACAAAAAACCCAAGGCAATTATCCTTCACCTGATCTGATCATTGATTGTATCGAAACAGGCTTAAATCAGGGCGTGAAAAAAGGCCTGCAAGTGGAAGCACGTAATTTTGGCAAACTCGTTATGACGCCTGAATCTGCTTCATTAAGAAGTTTGTTTTTTGCTACCACCGAGATGAAAAAAGAGACCGGTGTGCAAGGTGTCGCACCCAGTAAGCTGAGTAAAATAGGCGTGTTAGGCGGGGGTCTTATGGGCGGTGGTATCGCTTTTGTTACGGCTACAAAAGCGGGATTGCCTGCAAGAATTAAAGATATTCGGCCTGAGGGTATCGCAAATGCGATTAAGTACAGCTATGACTTACTTAATAAAAAGGTCAAAAAACGCTTTATGGCTAAATCGCAGATGCAAAAGCAACTGTCTCTGTTAACAGGAACGGTAGATTACTCCGGTTATAGTGACCTTGATGTGGTCATTGAGGCTGTGTTTGAAGATCTAAACTTAAAGCAGCAAATGGTGGCTGAGATTGAAGAAAATTGTGCTGAGCATACGATTTTCGCATCAAACACCTCTTCTATACCTATCGGCCAAATTGCCGCCAAAGCCGCACGACCAGAACAAGTTATTGGTCTACATTACTTCTCTCCTGTAGATAAGATGCCTTTAGCTGAGGTTATTGCTCACGAAACAACGTCTGATTTAACTATATCAACCACGGTGGATTTAGCTAAGCGTCAAGGCAAAACTCCCATAGTGGTTAAAGACGGCGCTGGTTTTTATGTTAACCGTATTTTGGCGCCTTACATGAACCAAGCTGCAGAGTTAATTTTAAGTGGGGAGCCGATAGAAAAAATTGATAAAGCGCTGGTGAAATTTGGTTTTCCTGTTGGTCCGATTAAGCTGTTAGATGAAGTTGGCATCGATGTAGGTACTAAGATTATTCCTATTCTACAGGCCCAGTTCGGTGAGCGATTTGCCGCGCCAGAGGCATTTAATAAAGTCTTAGCGGATGACCGAAAAGGTAAAAAGAATAAAAGAGGCTTTTATCTTTACTCGGGCAAAAAACCAGGAAAGGTGGTCGATGAGTCAATATACACCTTACTAAGCTTAAGCCCTAACTCAACAATTAGTCAGGCCCAGATTGCAGAGCGGTGTGTTCTGACCATGTTAAATGAGGCCGCGATGTGTCTTGACGAAGGCGTTATTCGAAATGCTAGAGATGGGGATATAGGCGCCATATTTGGTATTGGATTCCCACCATTCTTAGGAGGTCCTTTTAGATACATGCATAATTTAGGTATTGAGCATGTCGTTGCCAGATTAGAACATTACCAAGGCTTGTATGGTGATAAGTTTGCACCTGCACCGTGTTTAAAAAATATGCAAAAAACTGGCGTAAGCTTTTATTAACCATTAGAATGCGCGCGTTTTGAGTTTTAAGGGCTACTACGGATAATTTGGTACTCCTTTTGTTTAACAAACGGCAACTTATTGCCCCAGAGAGAAAACAGTGATTGCTTATATACTTTGTTCGATTTTATGTAGTGTCTTGTATTATGTTCAGGCGTATAAGACGGGCTTGCGAGCTAAAATGTGGGCATGTGTTGGCTTGGCTCTCGGGCCAATGGCTTTTCCCTTGTTAAAAGCCCAGCAACGGATGACGTTATTAAAATCTCGAGGTTTACAGAGTGTTGTATGGCTGGCATAGCCTATCATTAATCGCTAATTGTGAAAAAGAGAGCCTAGGCTCTCTTTTTTTTAGGTCAATTCCGAGGAAAGACGCTGATATTGATGCTTCATCCTTAAAAGCGAATTGTTCCAGTTTTGATACCATAAAAACGAATCGTACCCGTTTTGATACCATTTTTAGTGGTGTCAAGCTGGCTGGTTGTTTCTGTTTTTGCTGGAGCCTGAGAACCTTCAACAGATTTAACTGCTACGGGGGCCGTGGTGGCGAGTACTACTGCTACTGCATAAGCTTTCAACATCTTTGCTTTCCTATTATTTATATTATTGACGTTTTTGCCGACATATTTTTGTCAGTCAATAATACTTTAGCGAGAAGCGTGCCAGCTTTGCTTTGAGCGTAAATTTTACCTTAAATAAATTTTTCTATTTGCTATATATTAACGTGAATGAAGATGAAAATTTTTAAAAATCAATGCTTTGTGATTTTTAGCGTTCGTTTTTATAAATGATTTTATTTAGTTCATGGTTTTCTTTTAACAAGCGTTCAAAGCGTACAGAGCTTAAGGGTTTGCTGTATAAATAGCCCTGTAACATCTCACATTTAAACCGACGTAATATTGACAATTGGTTTTCATGCTCCACACCCTCAGCGACAACTTTTAATCCAAGGTTATGAGCAATAGTAATGATGGCCTGCGTCATATGCCTGTCTTCACTGGTTGTTGCAATATCATCAATAAATGCTTTATCAATTTTTAAAGTGTTTATTGGGAAACGTTTAAGATAAGCCAATGACGAGTAACCGGTGCCAAAGTCATCTAAGGCAAGGTGGATCCCTCGCTCACGTAAACGCTGCATCATACGTAGGGCACTTTCAGGGTTTTGCATTAAAGTACCTTCAGTGATCTCACATTCTAAATGCAGGGGCGATAGGCCTGCGCGCTGCAATATACTGATGATCCGCTCATCTAAATCAGGTAGCTCAAATTGACGAGCAGAGATATTGACCGCCACTCGTCCAGTAAAGAGGCCCGCATCCACCCAGCGTTTGGTCTCTTCGCAGGCTTTACGTAAAACCACTTCGCCAATTTCGATTATTTGCCCTGTCTCTTCGGCCAAAGGGATAAACTGAGAAGGGCTAACTAAACCTTTGTCTGGGTGCTCATACCGTACCAAGGCTTCCATACTAACTAATTTACCACTGGCGATATCTACTTTCGGTTGATAGAACACCGTAAATAAGTCTTCTTTTAGACCATGCCTGATTAAGTTCTCTATTTGTAATTGGCGAACTGCATTTTGGTTCATTTCGCCACTGAAAAATTGATACTTATTGCCTCCTGCATTTTTAGCAAAATACATCGCAGTATCTGCATTTTTCAACAACTCTTGCGGTGTACTGCCATCTTCCGGATAAAAAGCAATACCCACACTGGCACCGAGCACAAACTCTTGTTTATTGATTAAAAACGGGCGGGCCATATTGTCTAATATAGTTTGCGCAAAGTGGGTAATGCGGTGAACATCAGTGCCCTTATCAATAAGGATACTGAACTCATCGCCGCCAAGGCGATAACAAGTGGCGTCAGTACCCGCAATACGTTGTAAACGTTTCGCAATTTGTTTTATTAGGATGTCACCTGTTTGATGGCCTAAAGAGTCATTAATCTTTTTAAAGTTGTCCATATCCAAACAAATCAGCGCGTGATGCGTATCCCTGCGCACAATATTGTTGTGACTGGCTTGAAAAAAGGAGCGATTGGGTAATTCTGTCAGTGGATCGGTATTGGCGAGTTTTAACAGCTCTTTCTCTGTGGTTTTACGGGTCGTTATATCCGAAAATACCCCTACATAATGGCTTATTTTACCGTCTTCATCGCTTATAGCATCAATGTTTAGTTCCATTTCATACTTTTCACCATCAGTTCGGCGAGACTCTACTTCACCTAACCAGTTGCCTTTTTGTCTTAAGGCTTTTTTAACTTCTTCGGTAAAAGCCCCGGGATATTGATGAAAGGTCAGGTAGCTAACAAGTGCTTGCTCTCTGGTTTCTCCGGTATATTTACAATACGCATTATTAACCGATATAAATTTAAATGCGGTATCTGTGATAAACACCCCATCGGAAATAGTTTCAATTGAGCGTTTAAATAGCTTTAACTGTTCTTCAGCCAATTTCAAATGGCTAATGTTTTTTAGGGTACCTGTCATGCGCATCGCTTG
>NZ_JANQVQ010000021.1 GCF_030730205.1 Paraglaciecola sp. | reverse complement strand
CACCATAACCATCAAAGAATCCGCTAGGATTATATGCAGTCATGTAAGCGCTAGCATCGAAGCTACCGCCTTCGATATCTGCATCATAGGTTTCCCCTAACAAACCAGCCAACACTTCAGCACTTACACCGATACTTCTAAAGCCATTATATTTTTCACGAGCTGTGTATTTAGCACCAAATTCAAGACTATAAATACCCAGTCCCCAATCCACTAAATGATCTACGTCGATTCGAAAATCAGTACTGGTATCCTCAGTTGGCTGATCAAGGTTGCCGTTAAATCCTAAAGAACGAAAGCTGCTGCCATCTAGCGGATCATAGCCTGCGGAATAGCCAACTTCTGGCACACCGCCATAATCATTACTGAAATCATAATATGCATTGGCTCGGCCAATGACTTCATGGGATAAAGATGATATTTTGTTTTTAGACTTGGCATAAGACAATTCAGCCTCGATTTCCCAATCTTCATCAAGACTGTGTTTGGCTCCTAAAGAAAAAGAGGTCAACTTATCATTAGAGTCTGTAGTACGTGCATTATTTCGATTATCGACACCGGCTATTTCCAAGCGTTGAATCAAGCCATCCGAACCTAGCGAGTCGGTAACGATATCGCTATCCACCACTGAACCTAATACATTGGTCCAACGGAATGAATTAAGCGGTAACGCCCCATCAATATCAAATTCCGAATACATGGTTTCGAACCAAATGTCAGTATCAGCATTGGGACGAAACTGCACAGTGGCTAATAAGGTAGTACGTTCTCTATCTTCAGTTAGCTGAGAAAAGTTGGTGGCATGGTTAAAACGGAATGAATCATCTGTATCACCATCTAAATTGTAATCCAGAGTAGGTGTTGGGCCGCGACTACCTTCGCTGCCAGGCTCTAAACCAAATGCTTCATATATATGTGATTCTACAGAACGACTGTCATAATGAGCACCTAATGTAATACCGAAGGTTTTATCGTCACTAACAAAATTATACAAAGCAGAAATATCAGGATTGGTGTCACCTGAATTATCTTCTTTAACCGCTTTAATACTCGTCACTAAAGATGTTTCGCCTGAAGACAAAGGACGAGGAGTACGCACATTGACCGTTGCAGATAAAGCACCTTCTTCCATATCCGCTGACGGCGTTTTGTAAACTTCTAACGCACTAACAAAATCTGAAGGTAAAATAGTGAAATCAAAACTACGACCACCTGTAGCTGATGGTAAAGTGCGCCCGTTAAATTGTACTCGGGTGAAATCAGGACTAAGGCCGCGCACAGATACATCTGAACCCTCACCTCGATTACGAGAAATTTGCACGCCACTCACTCGTTGTAGTGACTCTGCTAAATTTTGATCAGGAAACTTACCTATATCTTCTGCAGAAATAACATCAGCAACCACATTCAAAGAACGTTTAACTTCAGTCGCCTTCTCTAGACTGCTTCGAATACCTGAAACTTGTATGACTTCAAGGTCTCCTGTTTCTTGAGCCATTGCGCTGCTTGGTAGTGACAATTGCAACGTCGCGGTGGCTGCGACTCCTAAAACGAATTTAACGATATGCGAAACTTTATTTTGAGTAAAACTGTTATTAGTTATTCTATTTTTCATGTGATTGCCCACTTTGTTTTGTCTGTATTATTGGTAATAAGCACGTCTTTCACCAGTAAAAACCGTTTGCATTTACAAAATCACAATGAGAATCGCACAAATTTTTTACATATGCAAACATATTTTATGTGTGAACTTAAATTTCATATACACAAAACCTTTACTTATAACTTTGCCAAAAAGAATATTAATTCAGCAAAAAACCTTAAATTAAACTTACATTTTATTTACAAAAAACCAGAAAGACGTGTAACCATTACTCATCCTTGAGTAATTAGATTGTGTTGGGGCGTGTGTGTAAAGGGAATATAATCTTGCTATCTCAACTCAATTTTTTTGGTACCCTAAAGCATAAGAAATATCGAGGGCGGCTTGTTTTATAGCAATATGGGCATCGCTAGGACTAGTAGGGTGTGAGCCATCTATATATTCAAAAAACGGCACAATTAACGCTGCTACGACTTCATTCAAATGATCAAAAACCGGATATCCAATATCTTGAATACCCTGAGCTTGGGCACTTCGAATGTTTTCGTAACCCTGTGCCAATACCTTTTTAAGCATCTTGTCTATGTCATTATCTGCCTTTGGATGATTCTCAGGAATACGGCTTAACATTCTCTGTCTGTTAACTTGGTCAGCAAAGGCCAATAACAAATGACCCGAACAGGTATTCATTAATGGTGCTTCCGCACCTAAGCGCACACTAAAAACCCTCTCAGAAGGCGAATCTTGCTGGACCACAACATGGCCCTTTCCTTCATAATAAATCACCAAGTGGCAAGATTGCTCTATATCATAAGATAAACGCCTTAATACAGGGGCTGCAACACTAGTGAGGCGTTTGACTGGTGGAAAACGATGAGCTAAGCCGAACATCCGTAAAGTTAATACATAGCGGTCACTGCCAGGCTCTAGGGATACATATCCTCGCTGTTGCAATACAACTAACATGCGGAATAATTCACCCACAGATCGCTTCAGACGAGTGGTAATTTCGCCAATACTTAAGCCTTCAGACTCATTAGATAACAATTCTAAAATATCCAATCCCTTTTCTAAAGCCGGTGCCGAGTATTGTTTGCGCTTTGACTGCTCGCCTTTGTTTATAGGTTTATCCATTACTTATCTCGTCATCAGGTTGTAAATAATTAGCAGAGAATAATGCGTCACAATGTCTAATTGAACAAGTTTATTAGGTAAAACCCTAAATTCTATATGCCTATATTTCAAAGGATGAAAAATAATTAAACATTGACACTTGGTTAACAAAAAGATAATTTCATATCTGAATTTTAATTTTATATACATAAAGAGTGAGTTCATGAACGGTAAAAATACAATTAATTCCTTAACAACCCATGATATTCGTTTCCCTACTTCTGAATCTCTCGACGGATCTGATGCTACGAATAAAGATCCAGATTATTCAGCAGCTTATCTCACCATAAAGACGAGTCTAGGTAACGAAGGGCACGGACTTGTATTTACTATCGGGCGTGGCAATGACATCTGCTGCAAAGCCATTGAAGCTTTAGAGCATTTGGTTATTGGTAAAGATTTTAATGAAATAACTAAAGACATCGGCGAGTTTTACAACAGCCTGAGATCCGATAGCCAATTACGTTGGTTAGGCCCAGAGAAAGGCGTGATCCATATGGCCATTGGCGGTGTGATGAATGCTATTTGGGATATGTGGGCCCGTGCCGAAGGAAAACCTTTATGGCGCTTACTCGCTGACATGAGTCCTGAAGAATTTGTAAACTGCATTGATTTTCGCTACATAACAGATGAATTAACTAAAGATGAAGCATTAAAAATAGTCAAAGCTAATCATTCCAGCAAAAACGAGCGAATAAAATACCTAGAGCAAAATGGCTATCCCTCCTATACCACCTCTGCCGGTTGGTTAGGTTACAGCGACGAAAAGCTTGCGCGCCTTTGCCAAGAGTCAGTTGATCAAGGTTTTAAACATATTAAATTAAAAGTCGGGCAAGATTTACAAAGTGACATTCGCCGTTGTTCTATTGCCAGAAAAGTCATTGGTGATGATGTAAAACTCATGATTGATGCCAACCAGATATGGGAAGTAGACGAAGCCATTGACTGGGTTAATCAACTGGCTAGTGTGAAACCTTGGTTTATTGAAGAGCCCACCAGTCCAGACGATATATTTGGTCATAAAAAAATCAGAGAAAACATCGGTACGATTAAAGTCGCCACCGGTGAGCATTGCCACAATAGGATCATGTTCAAACAATTTATCGCCAACGATGCCATCGACATAGTACAGATTGATTCGTGCAGACTTGCCAGTATTAATGAAATTTTATCGGTATATATGTTAGCGGCTAAATTCGGCAAACCGGTTTGTCCGCATGCCGGTGGGGTAGGTTTATGTGAATATGTACAACATCTTTCGATGATCGATTATGTGCAGATTTCTGCTGATTTAACCGACCGTGTCGTGGAATTTGTTGACCATTTACATGAACATTTTGTTGATCCTTGTGTGATTAAAAATGGGGCTTATGTCGCGCCTACCGCACCGGGCTACAGTATTAAAATGTTTGAAAAAAGCCTTGCCGATTATACCTATCCAACGGGCAGCGAATGGCAAAAGCGTCTTAACAAAACAGCTAAATTAGCTTCCTAATGAAAGAGTTTTTTGATCCTAGGCTACCTGACAGTGCTTCGTTAAGACAACGAGCTAGTCAGCGCATACCTGCATTTGCCTTTGATTACCTTGAAGGTGGATGCCACGAAGAATTTGGTCTGCAGCGTAACCGACAAGATATACAGAATGTACAATTACGCAGCCAATTGTTAAAACCATTTGATAAGTCAGATATATCCGTTGAGTTGTTTGGACATAAATACGACGCACCTTTTGGTATTGCACCTATAGGTTTACAGGGATTGATGTGGCCAAAAGCCCCAGAAATTTTGGCCAAAGCGGCTGCCGATTTAAACATTCCTTATGTGCTTAGCACTGTGTCTTCTAGTAGTTTAGAAACCATAGCTGAAATATCTGAAGGTAAGGCCTGGTACCAACTCTATAACCCTACCGATAGTACTATTCGTGAAGATTTGTTAAACAGAATAAAACACGCAGGGTATAAAGTGTTGGTTGTGACAGTGGATGTGCCTACTTTTGGTTATCGTCCAAGAGATATGAAAAATGGCCTAGCAATGCCACCCAAAATGACAATCTCAAACATAATACAAATGCTCGCAAGGCCACGTTGGTTATGGGAGACATCATTGGCGGGTAAACCCGAAATGCAAACCCTTAAGCCTTACATGCCAAAGGGAATGCCCAATGATCAATTAGCTGCCTTTATGAATAAAACTGTAATGGGACGAGTTGATATTGAAGGACTCAAACCTATCAGGGATTTCTGGCAAGGTCCCCTTGTGATTAAAGGTTTAATTAATCAAGAAGATGTGGCCGCTGCAATTTCTCTTGGTGCAGATGCAGTGGTAATGTCTAACCATGGCGCCCGTCAATTAGATGTGGGTGAATCACCTGTGCAACCACTACAAAAAGCAGCTGATAAATATGGCAAGGATATTAAAATATTCATGGACAGTGGTTTGCGTTCCGGCACCAATATCGCGTCAGCACTAGCCTGTGGCGCCGACTTCACCTTTCTTGGCCGCCCATTTGTGTACAGTGTGGGTGCACTTGGTCAAAAAGGCGGAGTGCATATGATTAATTGTCTTAAGATCCAACTTGAACAAGTCATGAATCAATTAGGCTGTGCCAAGATAGCAGACCTACCACAATTTTTAGTTAAGCCTAATAAGGACTAAGAAAATACTCACTATGCTAAATCAGACTTCGATAGCTAAAAAACAGATAGGCAAAACCGCACTGCACGTTGATACCCTCGGTTTTGGCTGTGCGCCACTGGGTAATCTATATCAGGAGATCAAAGACGAGGATGCCAGAGCCATTTTAACGTCAGCATGGCAAGCGGGGTTTCGGCATTTTGATACGGCTCCTCATTATGGGCAAGGCTTAAGTGAACGTCGTACTGGTGATCTTTTACGTCCATGTCAGGGTAAAAATTACGTATTGTCAACCAAAGTGGGCCGTTTACTCAAACCCGCAGGTTATGCACAACAACGCCATGGTTTTGTTTCGCCAATGCCCTTCGATATTCATTATGACTATAGTTATGATGGCATAATGCGCTCATTTGAAGATAGCCTGCAGCGTTTGGGCTTAGATATAATTGATATCTTGTACATGCATGATATTGGCCGTGATACCCACGGCGATGCTAACGATCACCACTTTTCTATTGCCATGAAAGGTGGC
>NZ_JANQVQ010000020.1 GCF_030730205.1 Paraglaciecola sp. | reverse complement strand
TCATCTTTGCCTTGTTTGCCAGAGAAATCCGTACAGGCTTCAATGACAAATTTGGTATTAGTTGGGCGGTAATTAATCCTATTACTTTTATCTTTATGCTTTCATTCATGCGGGGAAGGCTCGACGGCGGCTTAACCCACGGTCTTCCAACTTTTGTGTTTATGGCATACGGATTTTTACTCATTCAAAGTTTTTTACAAACACTTGGTGCATCTGCTACTTCAATAGCGAAAAACAAGGCATTATTTGCATTTAGACAAGTTCAGCCCATTAGCGCGGTGATTGCTGCCAGTTTATTCGAATTACTCGTAAAGATATTTGTATTGCTAGGGATTTTACTTAGCATGTACTTTTTGAAAATGGATGTTCAGATTGAAAACCCCTTGTTATTGATTGCTAGCTTCGGTTTGTTATGGATTTTCGCCATGGCTCTTGGCCTTATTTTCGGCCTCGCTGAGATGTTTGTAGCTGAAATACGCAAAGTAAGAGAAATAGTGACAAGGCCTTTGTTTTTCGTTTCGGGGGTTTTCTTTTCGCTACAAGATTTTCCGATGGAACATTGGTATCTGCTGAATTGGAATCCAATTCTTCATGCAATCGAACTTTCAAGATTTGCTGCGTATTCAGATTATGGGGACGCAGGTGTTAGTCTGTTATATCTTGCTATTTCAACTTTAGTTTCTGTTTTTCTAGCTTTAGTTATTTATCAAGCGTCTTGGAAGCAGGCAATCAGTCGATGATTAAATTAGAAAACATTACTAAATATTATCCATCGAAACGAGGCAATCAATACATCTTTAAAAATTTAAGTTTTGAAATCCCGTCAGGCCACAACATCGGTATTCTAGGCGCTAATGGAGCGGGTAAATCCACTCTTTTTAGACTTTTAGCCGGTAGTGAGTACCCAAATAGTGGAAAAATTATTACTGATTTAAGTTTGTCATGGCCTGTTGCTTTATCATCGGGTATTCATCCTCAGATGACAGGACGAGAAAATACAAGGTTCATTGGTCGAGTAAATGGTGTGGCAGATTTAGATGCCTATGAGAAAAGAGTGAAAGAGTTTGCTGATTTGGGGGCTAAGTATGAGCTCCCGGTAAAAACATACTCAAGTGGTATGAAACCTCGATTAGCATTTGGCTGTTCTCTCGGCATCGATTTTGATGTTTACCTAATTGATGAAGTAACTTCTGTCGGAGATGCCAGCTTTAGGCGAAAAGCAAAAGCTGCCTTGTTAGAACGAAGTGAAAGGGCCAACGTTATAATGGTAAGTCATGAAATGGACGAGATTAGACAATTTTGTGATAGCGCAATTGTGTTAAATAAGGGACAGCTTACTTTTTATAATGACTTAGAACACGGCATAACAGAATATATGGCTTTATAACAATGACAATTGATGCACAAAAACAATTAGAAGATCGTTTCAGTAAACTTAAGAGCCAATATAGCCAAGCGCAATTGGCAGATGCAGAATTTCTAAATCTTGAAGTTGATAGATTAAAACTGGTAGATATTTTATTAGCCTATCGGCTTATGCAACATATTAAAAATGTAGATCCGTCCAGTGAGAATCAAGAAAAATTAAAGTGTGTGCAAAAAGAAGCATTCAAGGCTTACCCTAACATAGAGCAGACTTCGTCAACTGAAGCGACATTTATTAACAAAAAAGATAAAATTTTGATGAAAAATAGAATGCTGGCTATGTGGGCCAGTGAAAAATTTAATAATTGGCGTAAACCCATAGTATTATTGGTTGCGTTTCCTTTTCTACTTTTTGCTTTTTATCAAATTATTTGGGCAAGCCCTCGCTTTGAAAGCCAAGCAAAAATTATCGTAAAAGAGCCCGCTGGCATGGCAACAATGGACCCTGCGATGGCTGTCATGTCTGGTTTTGGCATTTCGTCTGGTGGAACGGACACTGAATTATTAAAGTTCTACATTTACTCCACAGATATGGTGATGTACCTAGAAAATAAGCTATCACTTCGCCAACATTTTAGTGATAAAAACTACGATTTTTTTAGTCGACTCTCTGATGGCTCTTCTTCTGAATCTCTGTTGAATTATTACTTAAAAAGAGTGACTGTAGATATTGATGAGACTTCTAGGGTTGTATCAATTCATGCACAAGGTTTTACGCCGGAGTTTGCCAAACACCTCAGTGAGTCAGTTGTAGAGCGTGCGGAATGGTATATTAATGAAATTGGTCATAAGTTGGCGAAGGCGCAATTAGAATTTGTGCAAAATGAGCATGAACTTGTGCAAATAAAACTTCGGAATGCAAAGACAGAATTGCTTGAATTTCAGAGAAAATATGACTTGTTAGATCCTCAAGCAGAGGGTGCGGCACTTCAGCAAATAACCTACAGACTTGAAGCAGAGATTGCTGCTAAAAGAACCGAGCTCATGACGCTTCGTAGCAGTATGAGCATCGACGCTCCGTTAGTTATGCAAGCAACATCTGAACTAAATAGCATGATTGAGCAACTGAGTAGCCAACGAAATAGGCTTGCGACAGGAAAATCATCTAATACCGAATCTGACGAGCTCAGTGTTGGTGAAATCTTAGCAAAATTTAGCGATTTTAGAATCAATATGGAGCTAGCTTTGCAATCATATACCTCATCGCAAATTTCCTTGGAAAAATCTCGTATCGAAGCTTATCGCCAATTGAAATATCTTGTAGTGGTGGAATCACCTACACTGCCAGAAGATGCCAAATATCCTAATGTTCAATATAATCTAGCCCTAATGCTAGTGTTACAACTTATGTTATTTGGCATTTTAAAAATTGTTTTAGCTACGTTAAAAGAATTACGGTAAAGCAGCTTTAGATTGATGCCCCTAAAGCGGAAAAATTTATGAAAACAGGAAACTATATTGTGGGAAATTTAGATAGTAAAATGTATGGAGTGCTTGACGAGTATTCACTTAGTCAAATTAGAGAAATTTTTGATAAAGCCTATTACTTGTCTAAAAACAAAGATGTAAAAGCGCAAAATGTCGATGCATTTACCCATTTTATGAATTATGGCTGGATTGAAGGTAGAGATTTTTTAAATACAAACATAGTTTTCCCTCCTCTACCCGTCGAGTTAGGTTTTAAATCAAATCGTTTAATTAGCATCGTTAGGGCATGGTTAACGGAGTATTTTGCCAAGCAATTAGCCATTGCTAAAAATGACTATCAAGAGTTGATCATATTTATAAATGAAAACACGAATCTAAAATTATATGCAGAAGAAAATAGCTTTAAAATTCCTTCTGAACTCATAACAGACCATTTTATTGCAGCATCAGTAGATGGAAGTATTCTGAAACATTCGAATGTTAAAGAATACAAAAATGTCGCAAAAGATATCCTCTCAAAGATAAAAAGTTTTAATCATGTAAGTCGCTCATTCGATCTGTTGCCGATAAAAGAATATTATAAATTTCCAAGTTTACTTAATTTAAAT
Source organism: Paraglaciecola sp. (assembly GCF_030730205.1). Classification (GTDB taxonomy): domain Bacteria; phylum Pseudomonadota; class Gammaproteobacteria; order Enterobacterales; family Alteromonadaceae; genus Paraglaciecola. The sequence goes on along the minus strand of NZ_JANQVQ010000020.1, from coordinate 2,498 downwards.
AGCTATTGTGAATTAGCATTTAAGGTTGATTCATTCATCGTTGTAGTAGGATGGATGACTGATCAGAAGCAAGCGAAAGATCTGAAAATAAAAGACATTAATGGCAATGTTATAGCTAAAATTTTAGCCAAAGAAACGCATCGGCGAGATGATGTGAAAGCCATTTATTCTCACATTGAACATTCAAGAGATGCTGGCTTCGTCGGAATATTCGAATGTGTTTCTCAAGAAGATATATATAGTCTTGGTGAATGCAGTGTTGAAGTTAACACTCACGCAAACACTTACCACATGAAACTTGAAAACCTAAGGGATGCTAACGTTGAAAAAATGTATCTAATCGATTATTTAACAAACCTTTGGAGTGGCTTCTCTAGCCCGATTGAATACAAAGTGACGAAAACATTTTTGATGGTTTTGAAAAGGCTATTGGGGATTGACCAAGATATTGATACAGATATTTATACCTATGGTGATACAAAAACTAACCCTACCTCATCAGTCATTATTCCTCTGTACGGTCGTTACGATTTTATGCGGTATCAATTATCAAATTTTTCACGCTTTGGTTGTTTAAAAACGGCTGAAATTATTTATGTAGTAGATGACCCTCGAATAGCTAAAAATGTCATTAAAGTGGCGCCAGAATTATATAAGCTTTTCCAAATTCCTTTTAAGTTGCTCTTGTTAGAAAAAAATGTCGGTTACGGCAGAGCAAATAATATTGCAGCGCAACATGCCGTCTCAGATAACTTAATTTTACTTAACTCTGACGTATTGCCCATGAGCAGTGATTGGGATACCCGTTTGGTCTCTTATCTTGAACAAACAGACAATGTTGGATTGATTGGTGTTCGTTTGCTATTCGAAGACGGTTCTATTCAGCATGATGGCATGGCGCAAATGGAACTTGATGACTTTCCTGGTCTTAAATTTAATGATCATCCCAAAAAAGGATGGCCTTTGAGCATGGTTAACACACCAAAAGAATTCGCGAGGTGTGACATGGTAACTGCCGCATGTGTAGCGATCAAAAAGTCGCTTTTTAACAAACTAGAAGGGTTTGATTCTGATTACCTGCTAGGCGACTTTGAAGATTCAGATTTATGTCAAAAAGCCTTGGCTCATGGACACAGTAATTATATCGCTCGAGACATCGAATTATTTCATCTTGAAAGACAGTCACAAAATTTAACAGAACCTGGTGATTGGAAGTTTAGAGTCACCTTAATTAACGCACATACCTTTAACCATAAATGGTGTTAATTACATTTCCTAATACATAAAGATGACCAGAATGACTAAAAAAATACTAATTATTTCACACGCTCACCCAGAACTAAGCAAGGGCGGGGCAGAAGTAGCATCATGGAACCTTTTTCAGTCGCTAAAAGAGGCAGGACATGAGTGCTTGTACCTAGCGAGATCTGAAAACTTATCACACGGTGGATCTACATTTTCTGTCCGTCAACAAGATCAGATAATGTTGCACACCAGCATAACAGACTGGTTTTGTTTAAGTTCAAGTAATACTAAACACCTTTTTGATGACCTTGGTGAATTGGTTAAAGAGTTTTCACCAGACATTATGCACGTTCATCATTATGCACATATCGGTATTGAAATTTTTACAGCATTAAAACGAGCTGCGCCTCAGGCTAAGCTCATATTTACCCTACACGAATACATGGCAATTTGTATGCACAACGGGCAAATGGTTAAAAATAACAGCCTTAAACTGTGTTTCAAAGAATCGCCTGCAGATTGCAATAGGTGTTTTCCTGAACGCTCGCCAGCAGACTTTTTTTTACGAAAACAATATATTCTCGACCAGTTTGCCAGCGTTGATGAGTTTATCTCCCCGAGTCAATTTTTGGCGGATAGATACATCGATTGGGGCATACCCAAAAACAAGATGCACGTGATAGAGAATATTTTACCATCATTCGAAAAATTGTTGCCCAGGCCCCTAGGAACAGAAAAAAAGCGAGGTCGTTTGGCGTTTTTTGGCCAACTTAATTTGTACAAAGGCATTGATATTTTGCTACAAGCCCTGGCACTTCTGCCAGAAGACATCAAAGCACACATACACCTTGATATTCATGGAGCAAACCTTGAGCTGCAAAGTCAGGCGTTTCAAGACAAAGTCACGCTATTGTTAGAGGATGTACAGGAACTTGTCACAATGCGTGGCGCTTACGAGTCAGAGCAGCTCCCCATTTTAATGCAAGAAACTGATTGGGTGATTATCCCCTCAATTTGGTGGGAAAACGCCCCAGTAGTGATACAAGAAGCCATTGCATTAGGGCGGCCTTTAATTGGCTCTAACATTGGTGGAATGAAAGAAAAAATTGAGGGCATTGCAGGTTTAACTTTTCAGGTCAAAAGCCCTGCGTCATTAGCAAATGCAATTTTGGAAGCGATAGAACCGCTGACATTTGATAAAAATTATCATTCACTACATACCAAAGTTGATATGTATGACGCTCATTTAGCAG
>NZ_JANQVQ010000019.1:4824-133599 GCF_030730205.1 Paraglaciecola sp. | reverse complement strand
TCCCATCTACGGTTTGTTTTGTGCCCGGAGGCCCGTAAATAGTTAATTCACTTTTAGTTTCAGTTTGCCAGCGTAAACTTAAAATAGCAGGTAGGCCGCCAGTGTGGTCAAAATGAAGGTGGCTTAAAAAAATTGCATCAACATGTTTAATATTCGAACCCGCTTTAGCTAGCTGTCCTGCGGTGCCGTCACCGGCATCGACTAAATACGTTTTACCATTAACCAACAAGGCATTTGAAGGTTGAGAGTGCGTTGCATTCGGAATAGGGCCGGCCATTGTGCCTAAGGTGATCCATTCATTTTTGCTATTTTCTGCGCCGCCTGCCATAACACAGCCAACAAAACTAAGGCTGACGAACAGACTTGCAATATTTTTTATTAATTTCACTTAGTTATTCCTCTATTACTGATATCTCGATGTAGCCTTGACTCAAACCTTACTGTTGTGATGTGAGGTCTGTTAAAGATTGAGTAAACACTGAAATCGACTACATTCAAATTAAAAAGCCCAGTAAAGCTATGCTGGGCTCTTATAGGCTTTAATACGCTTAAAACTCGTAATTAACACTTACACCGAAAGTGCGAGGCGGTTCATAAGCTGCTCCAGAAATGTTGCCAGAACCCAACTGATAAGTTGCAGCAATCGTTTCGTTGGTCAAGTTACGTACAAAGGCGTTAACGGTCCAATACCCGTCATTTGACACCAAGGTAAGTGCTGCATCAATTGTGACGTCACTATCAGCGCGACCACCAGGTATATAGTTAAAACCAAGTTCACGCTCACCACGATAACGAGCATCCATATTACCAATTAACGCAAAATCAGTGAATTCGATAGTATGTTGCAAACCTAAGCTTACTGTTAAATCAGGTGCGTTTATTGCGTCTTTGCCAGAACAATCAATGGTAAAACCACGCTTAGCGCCTTCCACGTCAAGGGCCGGGTCATAAGCAACTAGATTATCGCCAACAAAGATACCTTGGGTATTTTGACAAGTATTTACTGGGGTTAAAAAGTTAGGTGGATCAATTCCCGCATCAGATAAATCAACTTGAGTGTATTCATAACTATCATACACCGCGTTAAGTAACTGCACACCACCGCGCAGTAAGGTACTGCTGGCAAGGGCGTATTGGAAATCCGCTTCTATGCCTTTGATGGATGAAGCACCTACGTTTCGTGTATAAAACGCATTATTACCGTTTGTATCAAGTCCTAGGGCGGCGAGTTGCTGATCTTTATATTCCCAGTAAAACGCTTCTAAATTAAGCTCAAGTTTGTTACTAAAGAAGCGGTTTTTTGAGCCTATGGTGTAGGCATCAATATATTCCGGTGCATAAAACTCACGGCCCTCAGCAAGGTTAAAACCTCCGGCACGGAAACCAGATTCATAACTGGTATACAGCAAATTTTTATCGGTCACGTCATATTCAACTGCGGCACGATAGGTCATTTGGCTGTCGCTATCTTTCTCCGAGGTCATGCCTGGAGTGATAGCAAAGATGGCACCGGGGCCAAATTGAACCGGAGCAAAGTAATTGATTGGACCAAAAGGACGAGCCCCTGGTGTAATACTGCCATCTGCATTAAGCGGAGAGCCCGTTGGGAACAACGCTGGGTCAATCATGCCCAAAGTATCTGCTAAGGTTAAGGCGACCGGCATACTCGGAATTTGCGGACAGAAAGGCGCTCTCCCTTCTGGATGCTCTAAACAAACGATTGCCGACGCAGTTTGCGTTGCATTTATTTCATAGGTGTCATCAGTAAATCTTAAACCTGCTACCAGTCTTAGATCTTCTGTTAGGCTATAAGTTGCACGAGCAAACAATGACGAAGATTGAACATCACTTTGCCAGTCATTATGGGTAACAGTAGAGAACTGGTTGTAGGCATTGACACCCGAAACCGTTTCATCAAAATACAAAGCGCCCAGTATCCATTCTAAGGTGTCATCACCGCCAGAAAGACGAGCTTCAATGCTGGTTTGTTTCGCTTCGTCTTGGTTAATTGCCGCTTTAAAGGGAGGGCCGTTAAACGCATTATCAAGCTTAGAAACTCGGTGCGCTGGGATTATGGTTAATTCTGACCAACCAAGGTCATAGTTAATTTCCGCATTAACTCCCCAATAAGAGTCATCACGAGTAGGATAAACAAAGCCGTCATAGGGCATAAATCCAGGAGCGCTGGCTACATTTTGAGCGATGTATTCACCCACACCTTCACCGTGTAAACCTGTGAAACTTCCAGATAATGCATCTGGAGCAGGTCTCCATACCCAGTTTGGTACAGGTAAATCAGGTTGGAACGCGGCAAAACCATAGTGGCCGTTATACTGAATACCTGCGCCAGCCCCTTTTTGAGTTGAATAATCAGCGGTTATCCTGAATGTTAAATCATCACTTGCAATAATAAAATAGGATGCTCGCAAAGCGGTATCATCAGCATCTGACGTGCCATCTTCGAAAAAACCATCGCGTTTTGAAATGACACCAGCAAGGCGTAAGGCTGAATCATCAGTAACTTCAAAATTACCTACAGCGGTTAAGTTGTAAGCAGAATAATTACCCACTTCAAGTTTAATACGACCGCTATTTTCGTAAAGTACAGGCGCTTTTGATACGACGTTAATCGCCCCACCAGTAGAGTTTCGACCATATAAGGTACCTTGTGGCCCTTTTAGTACTTCTACTCGGTCAAGATCAAGAAAAGAAGAAATGGTAGATGAGGGACGTCCGATATACACTCCGTCAATGTTAAATGACACAGCAGGGTTGGTATAACCATTGTTGGTAAAATTACCTACGCCACGAATAAAGTAGGCAGTATTCGCACCACCGCCCGATGACACAGTCAAGGCTGGAGATACCTTATTTAGGCCCTCGGCATTTGATACACCCATTTTCTCCAAGCGACTACCTGAAGCGGCATTAATAGGGATCGCGGCGTCTTGCAAAGATTCTGACTTTCGCTGTGCGGTAACGGTGATTTTTTCAAAGTCATCCTGCTCTGTTTCTGGTTCAGCAGACTGCGCCCACGCCATCAATGGCAGCGCTGATACACTCAATACTGGAATAATTAACGATAATTTTTTCATCTTATACCTACTAAAGTACTTGGTTAAATTACAGTTTTGTTGAGAGTTAAACCTTTGTTCGATCATGTGTAATAACTCACGTTACTGCTCATATAAACGTTTAAACTTCTGCAACATCAACCGCACATGTAAACAACACATTTGCAACATATTATTAACTATAAACACTACCCAACCATCTAGATAATCGATTTTATAGATATGAGCTAGCGATTTTTAAGATAGTTGCTTACTCCGCTTTCATTTAGTCGTCAGTGATAATGGTAAAAGCTATACCCTATCGAACATACAGTGCAGCTCGAGCTTCTCAGAAAATAGAGCTGTCAAAAATTCAGTGGGTAGAGTTAATTTTTGAATTTAAGCATGTTTGAGTAGATTCATATCGCCCCCCTAGCGAAGTAATCGTTATTTACAGGCTGAATTACCAGAAAGTGGCTGTGCGTTAGATACGAACCACTTGTTACTTTGACGCCCTATACAATTGAAAAAATGATGAGACTACCCTTTATGTATCGTTTTTTCAGATAGTTCAAATCAGATTAATCCACTATCAATCCGTACAAAGTTATTACATTATTTTTACAAGCATTGTCTTCCTGTGCTCAACGCGACGCATCGCCCCATTTTAAAGGCAAATAAACAGTCAGTGCTGATCACGTTAGTCAAAACGGTTTCAACCTTAAGCAAAAAACTTGGATAACAATAAATGAATAGCAATCCGCTTAACACCAGCCAAACAGCGCAAACAAGACATGGAGTCATCTTGACCCTTGCCGCTGTGATGCCAGCTATGGCGATTATTTCTTTGGTACCTGTGCTTCCATTACTCACACAAGAATTTGCTAGTGTAGAGGGCGTAGAATTTTTAGTACCAATTGCCATGACCATCCCTGCACTTTGTGTTGCCCTTTTTTCTCCCATTGCTGGCTTACTGTCAGACAAAACCGGAAGAAAATCGCTGCTGATAATGTCGTTGATTATTTATGCAGTAATTGGTTTGGTCCCCTTCTTTTTAACTGAATTACCACACATCATCATGACCCGCGTGGTGTTAGGTATAGCTGAAGCCGTGATCATGACAGTAGCGACCGCATTGATTGGAGACTATTTCCAAGGTAAAGCCCGTGAACGTTGGATTGCTATTCAAATCGCCAGCGTCAGTTTAAGTGCGATTATATTAATTGCCGTTGGTGGTTTATTAGGTGAAGTACTGGGTTCTCGCGGCCCATTCTTACTTTACTTACTGGCCCTACCTATCGCTTTATTGTGTGCCATCGTATTATTTGAACCGGTGAAACATCTGCGTACTGCTGTCAGTCATTCAGCTAAATTTCCGATTAAAACCGTATTGCCGTTGTTATTTACTACCTTATTTGTCGGTTTAATTTTTTATACCATTATTGTGAAGCTAGGCGTGATATTACAATTAGTCGGCGACGTGTCACCTGCTGTTATCGGTGGTATTGGTGCAGCAGCCAATATTGGGGTCGCCTTAGGCTCAGTAACCTTTAGTAAGCTCAAAGGAGCATCTGGACCCAAACTCGTTTGCATTGGCTTGCTACTGGCCACCTTGGGCTATGTCGGTGCAAGCCTGTCTATCTCGCTTCTAGTCACATCTGCTTCTTTGTTCGTAGCGTGTTTTGGCTGTGGTATGTTGTTACCCACCATGTTGACATGGATTTTAAGTTTGTTGCCTGACAACGTTCGTGGCCGTGGCACCGGTCTGTGGACCGGCGTTTTCTTTTTTGGACAGTTTGCCGCGCCTATCGCTGTCGCAGCCTTGCAAAATAAGATGGGTAGCTTAGAAGCAGTGTTAATGTTGATTGCAGGGCTGTCACTGGTTGGCGCTGCAATTGCAGCAAGCAGATTAAAAGGGGCAAAAGGTCTAGTGAGTCACTAAATTCTTCATTCACCTGAGCGCCAATTAAGACTATTTTGGCGCTAAAAAAAAGCTGATGAGCTTAACCTCATCAGCTTTTTTTATTACCTCTAGTTTGAATATTTAACTACCGTTCTACGGTAAGGGATGCGCTTTAAAAAACTGCCAAATTAGGTCTGTCGCAGCCAAGCTTTCCTCGGTTTTGCCTAATCCAAAGCGCAACATTTGTTCGGCCATCGGGCTGCCCGGCCAAGTATGACCCGCTTCAGTGGAGCGATAAAAAACAATATCTGCGTGGTGACTACATCCTTGATAGGCAAACTCTGTTAAAGACGATGATAGAGCTGTTTGCACGGGTGCTTTGCACTGATTACGTTTGATCCAGCCAGCTAAAGCGTCTTCGACGCCCATCGTCCAGTACACCGGTGAATCTTCACGAAGAATAAAATGATTAATGCCGTCTTTTTCACCATGGAAGGTCATAATCGGTACAGGGCGAGAGGGCTGACAATCTGTTGGAAAACGCAGCCCTGCAACAGGCGCAATGGCGGCGATTCTATCGGCTAAATCACAGCCTAATCGACTGCTCATTCTCGCCCCACCAGAAAAACCAGTGGCATAAATACGTTTATTATCTATGGCCCAGTCTTGTTGTAATTGATGTAGAAGCAAAGTGATAAAGTTGACATCATCAGGGCCCTGTTTTTTGTTTGCATTCCACGTAATAGGGCCACCTGCTGTGCGAGTAAATAGTGCAAGTGGCGTCACCACAATAAACCGCTCTTTTTCGGCTAGCTTTTCAAAATCCGACAATGCTTCTTGCCTGTCAGGCGTATTGCTGGTGCCATGAAAATTCAACACCAAAGGCAAGGGCGTGTTATCTGTATACGAAGCAGGTACAAACAATCGGTACTGACGCAGATCATTATCTACTTGAATATTTTTATAGGGCGCTTGCTCAGCGGCTAAGCTACTAGAGCTGATCAATAAAACAAGAGCATAAAGGGAATTGACGATATACGTGCGCATGGAGAGTCCTTATAAAATGTGCCGGTCATCAGCTTATTGGCCTGCTTATTATGAAGTTAATCAACAAAATAAACAGGCTTTACTATAGGCAAAGTTTTACGCTGCTAGCTATTTTACTAGGGCCGTAGTTTGGTCAAGGCGTTTTTCGAGTGAGTCGTGTTTCAACACCGCTCCTGTAACATTAAATTCAATCACGTTTTCAGTGCCCTGAGTATATGCAGGCCACGGGGCGGCATTTGCCAACGATGGGTCACCCACCTTCGCAAAATTGACCCACGCATTATGCATGACTAAGGATACCTGTTTATCTGCTTCACTCCAATCATCGGCATAACGAGTGGTGCCGCTTGCAAAAACAAAGGGTATTTCACTGGCGTGATACGCACCGTCAACCTTACCTTCTAAACTAGTCGGTACGTAGGTGAAGCGATAAAACCACGTGGCTTGACCCACTTTACTGGTTTGGCGTGCTAAAAAACGCGCAGGCTCCACAAAACTGCGATCCCCAAAAATCATAGAACCTAAAAAGGCCATATTAACCTGTCCGTTTTGTTCAGGAACAAAGGGCTGGTACGCCGCTAAAAAAGCATTTGGATCAGAGGCTTGCGCCAACGCGCCTTTAGCAATCATCTGTGCGCCATAAGGATTGTAGTCTTTCAAAAAACCCCATTCGAAGTCGTTACTGCCAACAAAGTAGGGAATTTTCATTTGATGACCGGCTGTAAAACCACTTTCGTCATCTTCAAGCACCACCTTACCGTCGATCATCGGCCCGCTATAAGTGGGCACATTCATCGAGGCCATATTTAAACCACTTAAGACTTTTTCCACTGGTAAAGCACGCAGCTCAGCCATGGCTTGTTGGCCTTCACTGTCTATTCCGACACTCGTGGCAAAGGCCACACCAATTTGCTCGGCAGAGGGTTTAGCCCCTTTACCCTCTTTATCCAAATACACCACTGAACCAATCGACTCACTGCGACCGCCGCCAGACTGCACAATGGCTTTATGAAACAATCCTTTCGCCTGTGGCGACAGCATCATCACATTAACCGAACGTCCACCTGCCGATTCACCAAACAAGGTCACGTTGTTGGCATCCCCACCAAAATTAGCGATATTATTTTTTACCCACTCAAGAGCGGCAATTTGATCCATAAAACCATAATTACCTGTGGGTCCATCAGGGTTTTCTGCACTAAGTGCAGGGTGGGCAAAAAAACCAAATCGTCCAAGTCGATAATTCAAACTGACGAAGACTACACCAGATTCTGCAAAAGCTTGTCCGTTATACACTGAGGGTGATGCCCCGCCATTAACAAAACCACCACCGTGCAGCCATACCATTACGGGCAATTTGTCTTGGTCAGTGGTGTTTGGCGCCCAAATATTTAAATACAAGCAGTCTTCACTGACCGGTTCACCCAGTGGCGCTGCATCACCTGGAAAAGGAATTTGCATGCAGTCATTACTGAAATGATTGGCATCTTTGATGCCTTGCCACGGTGTAACCTTTTGCGGAGGCTGCCAACGTAGCTCGCCCACCGGCGCTTGGGCGTAGGGAATACCTAAATAGCCTCTTACTGACTGAGCCGCACCGTGTAGTAATGTACCTTTTACTAAACCGGCTTCAGTGTTCACAAGGAGTGGGTCAACGCTGGCTTCTTTCGCCTCACAAGCCAATAAACCGAGGCTCAAGCCAAGTACGATGATGAAACGAGTCGAACGAATTTGTTGCATAGTGGTTCTCCTAGACAAGCGCCATTAGTAACTAATGGCCTATCTGTAAAATGATAAATGCAGATCGGCATAGCAACCAATCTGCATTTGTTTTATTACTACTGCTTTAAAAAAACCAAGCGGTTTACGGTTTGATAGCGAGGTCTTTTGGTAGACTAAAGCGGGCGCTTTGCAGAATCTCCCGTGAAGACGTACCTGCTTTAAGCACGTATTCACCGCTTTGTGCCAGCCACATATTATGCTCTTGATCGAATGAGCTCAGATCTCGTGCACTGAGTTCAAAGCTAAGTACTTCGGATTCACCTGGTTGTAACAGTGTGGTTTTGGCAAACGCGCGGAGTTCACTTTCAGGTTTGACTAAGTTAGTTTGTGGCGCTGAAACGTAGACTTGCACCACTTCTTTACCTGCCACCTTACCGCTATTTTTAACCGTGATTTGCGCCACAATTTTATCGCTAAATACCTGACTACTTAATGAAATGGCAGAATACGTAAAGTCGGTATACGACAAACCAAAACCAAAGGGATACGCCACCTCAGCGTTTTGAGTATTGAAATAGCGATAACCAAGCATGATGCCATCGTCATAAGTCACCTTAGCTGGCACGGTTTGCATCATGCCTTCTGGCTTTGCCTCAGGGTCAAGCACGGTACCGGGAAACTCTTTCGCGGCGGGATAGTCAGGTAAATCGAGTGGCCAAGTATCAGGCAATTTTCCTGATGGATTGGTGTGGCCCAGTAACAGATCAACAATGGCATTGCCCGCTTCTTGACCGGGTTGGTAGGCCAGTAAAATCGCATCGGCTTTGTCTTGCCAACTGGCCATTTCAATAACGCCACCTACATTCAAAATCACCACCACAGGCTTGCCCTGTTGACGAAATGCACTGGATACCATGTCGAGCATGGCGCGCTCTTGCTCGGTTAAATAAAAATCACTTTGCTGGCGATCAACAAACTCACCCGAACTACGACCAATGGTCACAAGGGCAGCAGAATATTTTTGTGCCGATGCGTGCAACAATTCCTGTTTTAAGCCGAATTCCACTAAAGCTGGTTTTGGCATAAAGGCTGCGAGAGGGTTATTCGACACAGGACGTTTAGCGTCTTCTGTTTTTATATGGGCTTTGTAGGCCGAAGCGAGTCCGGTTTCAAACTCAATTCCCGCTTCTTTTAAGCCGTCTTCTAACGTAACCACATAAGCTTCATTAACATCTCCACTGCCAGTACCACCGATGAGCACATCAAACGAATGATTACCAAACAAAGCCAATGACTGTTTATCGCGTAATGGCAAGGTTTGAGCATTATTTTTTAATAGCACCATGCCTTCTTCAGCAACCGTTTTAGACAGTTTGCCGTGTTTGATTAAATCAGGCTTGTTGCTGTAGGCATATTGGCTAAATGCGGGGCTAGCCTGCACCAGTTGCAAGATGTTTTTTACATTGCGATCAAGTTTTGCTTCATCCAATTTACCGCTTTTAATGGCACCGATGATCATACCTTCTTGATAGTCCATGCCCGGCATGAGCAAGTCGTTGCCCGCTGCCATTTGCTCGCCTGCATCTTTGCCACCAAACCAGTCAGTCATGACCACGCCATTAAAGCCCCATTGGTCACGCAAGACCTCAGTCAGTAAATAGGCGCTCTCAGAGGTGTATTCACCGTTAACTTTGTTGTACGAGGACATGACTGTCCACGGTTGACTTTCTTTGACCGCGATTTCAAAACCCCGTAAATAAATTTCACGCAGTGCACGCTCATCAAGTTGTACGTCAATAGTGTTGCGGTTCCACTCATGGTTATTGGCTACAAAATGCTTAAGCGATGTGCCCACCCCTTGTGATTGGACGCCGCGCACCATGGCAGCCGCCATTTTACCGCTGAGTAAAGGATCTTCTGAATAATACTCAAAGTTTCGACCGCCTAAAGCAAAGCGATGAATATTCAGCGCAGGGGCCAACAGCACATCTACCCCATACTCTTTTGATTCTGCACCAATAGCCTGCCCCACTTGTTCAACAAGAGACAGATCCCAGCTTGAACTTAATAAATTAGCGATAGGAAACGCGGTAGCATAATAGGTATGATCTTTGTCATCATCACGAGTAGGTGCAATACGCAATCCCGCTGGGCCATCAGCCAGTACAATAGAGGGAATGCCTAAACGCGGAATAGCGTAAGTGGTACCTGCTGCACCTGGCACCTTATCTTTAGTTTGACCAACTGTTGGGCCGCTGTCGCCCATGTTCATGCCGGTACCGCGAACCAGTTTGACTTTTTCTTCCAAACTCAAGGCTTGAATCACTTCATCTAATGAGGCCTGTCCTAACTTCGGTGTGGTAGTCGCCAAGGCAGGTAACACGGACATGGAACTTGCCACAAACAACGAGAGCCATATTGCTCGAAAAGCAATTGATTTGGGTTTATTGGCTTTTATTTTTCTTATCATATTGAGTTACTCACCCTGAATAAATTTTATAGACACTATCTTGTATTACGACGATTGATTCATCATTAACGCAAAAAGCTCGCCTGACATAGGCGAGCAATTTTTAATTACTTTACTTAGAACTCTAAGCCGAAACGAACCCCTGCAGTGCGCGGGTCAGAGAAGGTAAGCGTACCATCAGCTAAGCCCGGAAAAGCGGGGCCAAAAGAAGCGTTTGATACGGTTAGCTCGTCTTCGATGTTTTTCACATAGGCTTGTACATACCAATCACGCTCTGGCGCACGGTAGGTTAACGCCACATCGGTTTTATGGAATGAGGGTTGCACAAATTGCGAAACAGAACTGGTAGATAAAATGGAATATTCATCACTCCAGCGACTTGAAATATCAAACTCGATGTCCGCGCCATTTTCCATTTCAAAAATATGTTGATAACTGACGATGGCGGTATATTCCGGTGAACGGTTTAATTTTTCGCCCTTTAGATTAATCGTATCGTTAAGCTGGTAATCGGTATATTCAGCATTCAGCCACGTTAAGGCCACATTGAGTTTGTCGTAAGCGGTAATGTAATAACGCGACTCCAGTTCAATGCCGTCCACCTCTGCTTTACCGGCGTTACTAGTAACTTGACAAGACCCACCACAGATTTCAGACACATTACTTAACTGTAAGTCTTGGTAATCATAGTGAAACACGTTAATAAAGGTTCGTAAGCCGTTATCCAAGTCTAATTTTAAACCCAGTTCATAGGCGGTTAAGGTTTCTGGATCATAATAAAGTGCTTCCTCGGGTAAGGGACTATTACAATCTTGCATACCTTCAGTGCAACCATCATTAAAGCCACCTGCTTTGTAGCCAGTAGATATTAAGCCGTATAGTAAAATATCGTCGCTAACATCGTAGTCTAGGCCTAATTTCCAGGTGAGTTCATTGTAATCAACTTCGGCATTGTTTAACGAATCTGGAATAGGATTGGTCACTGGGTCATAGGTAAAATTCAATTCTTCTTCAAGCGTCACGTGATTGACTACTGCACCGACTCGAGACTTTTCGTCTTGGGTGTAGCGAGCGCCCGCAGTTAAACTAAGTTTGTCACTTAAATCAAAGCTACCTTGGCCAAATATGGCAACAGAGTCCGATTTGGTTGGGTCTTGAGGAAAACCAAATATATACCCGTCTTGGCCTTCTTCACCTTGATAAATTAAAAACTTAACCGCTGATTCTTCTGAAAACGAATAAATACCACCTTGCAAGTTCATGGAATCAGTCACATAGGTAAAACGAAGTTCATTTGAACTTTGCTCGTAGTCACCATGAAACAATTGTGGATTACTGATATCGATGATACCAAAAGGCAATACTACACTGCCTAAGTAGCCTGTTACGTTATCCTCTCTGCGCGTAAACTCACGGTATGAGCCAAGATAGGTCATAGTAAGCTGGCTATTGATTGTCCAATTTAACTCAGCCATGGCGCCCCATGTTGAATTATCGTTGGTACGTTGCATCGTATCCTGCCAACCCACCGTTCGTAACTCATCAGAACTTTTTTGGTCTGCGATATAAGTTGGATTTACGCCTTTGCCACTTTCTGGCGGAAAGGTATTGAGCACATCGTAAAAGTTTGAAAGTTTAACATCACTGCGCGCACTGCCCTCAATCGAAGAATAATCACCTCTAACGAGTAGCGATACATCATCACTTAGTTCAAAGAAGCCGCTAAGACGGGCTGACATATTATCTTTACCGGGATCAATGTCATAGGAAGATTCGGGGTGTTTATTTAAATAGGTATCTCGTCTGTCTACATTGATTGCAGCGCGAATAGCAGCTTTATCGGAAATAGGCACATTTAACATGGCGGTCGCTTGGCGGCGGCCATAATCACCAAGGGTGGCATCAAAAGAACCGTACATTTCATCAATAGTAGGTTTAGCAGAGATGACGTTAATCAAACCGGCTGTGGCGTTTCGACCATACAAGGTGCCTTGTGGACCTCGTAGTATTTCGACTTGGTCTAAATCAAAAAACGACACTTCTTGTGCTTGAGGTCTGGCGATGTAAACGCCGTCTTGTAAAAACGCTGCGGAAGGATCACCTTTTTCAGTGTTGTCCGTACTCGACACACCACGAATAGTAATTTGCAAACCACTTGAACCTGCCCGATCTATTGAAATATTCGGCGCTTGGTCTTGTAAATTGGTTGGATCAGTAATACCTGAATCAGCCAAGGCTTTGGCAGACAAGGCCGTAACCGCTGCAGACGTACTTGCTAAATCGGTACCTGTACGAGTTGATGAAACGACAATCACTTCTAAATTTTTAGGTGTTTCAGATTGTGGTTCTTGCGCGTAAGCCGATGGAGTAGCAGCCATAAAAGAGGCACAAGCGCTTGCGATAAGGGTGCTTAATAGTGTTTTTTTAGGGTGATTCATAAACCTTTCCAATAGTTATTCTTTCACAAAATAATCAGTTGTTTCATTGGCTCTACCCTGAAGTTTTCACTTCGAACCAATCAACAGCTGATAATCATTTTTATCGATTCCCCAAGTCAGCATCGTACCGTGACTTCAAATCCGAGTAGCGTTGCATGTTCTCGTCTGTTCTCGATTAGCAACGAAACAAAATGTAATTGATTACATTTTTTATTTCAAACTATTTATTACAATGAAAACACCTTAGTTACACCCGATTAACAAATTAACACTACTGCTACATCAATAAATAACCATTAATATCAATACATTAACCACATAAAAAGTAAAAATAAAAATATCATAGACGGAAAACACAAAATCCATGTTAATTTTAAATATAAGCTATCCACGAAACCGATACATCAAATTTGTAATCGATTACAAATTTACATTACGCTTCGGTAATGGGTATAATGCAAAGGTAGAACGATTAATATGAA
Organism: Paraglaciecola sp.; assembly: GCF_030730205.1. Taxonomy (GTDB): domain Bacteria; phylum Pseudomonadota; class Gammaproteobacteria; order Enterobacterales; family Alteromonadaceae; genus Paraglaciecola. The sequence goes on along the minus strand of NZ_JANQVQ010000019.1, from coordinate 120,484 downwards.
GTAAATTATGGCCAATATAAAAGAGGTAGCGTCACTCGCTGGCGTGTCGGTAGCAACGGTATCACGGTATTTCAGTGCCCCCGAAAAAGTGTCTAAAAAAAACACTGACAAAGTCATGAAGGCCATCGAGCAACTTAATTACAAACCGAATTTATTAGCCCGTAACTTTACCCAATCCCGCTCCTACTCGATCTTGGTATTGGCGCCATTAGGCAACCCGTTTCTTCTCGATGTTATTCAAGGCATTCAGGAAATAGCGCGCATTAAGGGTTATACCGTTTTGTTGGTTGATGCGCTGGAATCTAAAGATGAAGAAAGCAAATGTTACGGTATGTTAGAAACCAGGCTTGTTGAGGGCATCATAGATTTTAAAGTACAAAAACGTTTAGATAAAAAAAATGGAACACGCATCGATAATATTGTGACTCTTTGTGATTATGTGGAAAACAATCCCTCACCGGTAGTGACAGTAGACGATGTTAAAGCTGCCGAAAAGCTAGTTGACTACTTAGTATCCTTAGGTCATCGTCATATTGGCTGCTTAACCGGTTTAGATTTTATCCATGCCACTGTTCACCGTAAACTGGGTTATCAAAACGCATTACAAAAAGCGGGCATTCCACTGTCTGACAAGCTCATTATTAAGGGTGACTTTTCAGTAACAAGTGGTCTTAATGCTGCCAAAGAATTTATCAACATGCAGCCCCGCCCTACTGCTATTTTTAGCATGAGTGACAAAATGGCTATCGGTATAATCCAAGGCTTAAAAGCCGAGGGTTTAAGGATACCTGAAGATATTTCCGTAGTGGGCTTTGACGATATTGAATTTGCTAAATATTGTGAGCCCCCCTTAACCACTATTCGTCAACCAGCCAAAGAATTAGGCTCTAGTGCGATGAAGTTGCTGTGTAATCTAATAGACGGTAAATATGAGCCAGAAAGTGTATTGCGGCCTTATTTTTTGCCCACGGACTTAATCGTGCGCGGCAGTACAGCGGCAGTCAAATCTTCATAGCAAAGAGGGAAATAATGAACTTTTCCCCTTGTTTGCCCTTGAGACCACACTTTTCCCCTGATAAGGCTGTGATAAAAGCAGAGCAAAACGTTTTGGCTCACGTTCAAAATTACTCTAATCACAGTTCAATGTGTAATAACTAAGCGTTACCGTGTAAAAACGCAACGACCAATTAGCATAAAAAGGCTAATAAACCCCGCTCATACCGGCTTAAATATTTGGTTTTACGGGGTAATATAAAGTGTTTACGCCAATGTTCTTGATCGTTCTCAGCTTCTTTGCATAAAGCAATAATGTCGGGATGAATATAAGAATTTCGCGCAATAGTCGGTGTGTTACCCAATACCGTTGAAACCTCATCTAACATACTGTTTAAGCGTAAAGCACCTTTGGCGTTGTAAAGTTGTTTAAAAGCAATGACACTGCCACGCCATGTTCTGAAATGTTTAGCGCTGAATTCATCGCCCATTATTGTTTGAATGTAGTTATTGATGTCTGTCGAACTGACATTGCAACGGGAGCCGTCCTCAATATATTGAAACAAGTGTTGCCCCGGTAAATCTTGTAGCTCTTTTATCACCGCGCTAAGCACCCTATCGCTGATATTGACCTCACGCTCTTTGCCTGACTTAGCTCGATATTTTAAGCGAATGGTTTTGCCTGTCAGCTTTGCATGTCGGGCCCTAAGTGTAGTGGCGCCATAACTTTTATTACGCTTTACATTACGCTCATTCCCTACCCTCACTGCGCCTAAATCCATTAACCTTACCACTGCCGCCAAGGTGCGTTCGTAGTCGAGTCTATCGCCTTGCAGGGCTTCATCTAAGCGAGCTCGGAGCAAAGGTAATTTGCGCCCAAACACACTGCAAGCTTGGTATTTTTTTGCATCCTGCTGCTCTGTAAATATAGGATGATAACGATACTGCTTACGATCCTTACTGTCGTAACCGGTGGCAAGAATATGGCCGTTTTCTTCAGGGCAAAACCACACGTTCTTATAGGCAGGTGGAAACGCTAGACCATTCAAACGACTAATAAGTGTGTTGTCTTTAATTACCTTACCCATGGGATCAATATACTGCCAATGCTTGTTTTTTAATCTGCGACTAATACCGGGTAAGCTATCGTCTACGTAGATGAGTTCCATTATCTTTCCTTTCGCTGGCTTTTATCTGGCCCTTGCTGTAGCGACGAGCCCATTTTCTGTACCTAGGCAAAGCACAGAGCGTACCAAACGAAAAAACGTGTTGTTATACGCTTGCCCAACACAAATTGCACTAAAGCAGCAATCGATGATTAAGTGTTGGACAAAGCAGAACAATAAAATCTGATGTGGCAGAAATAACGGAGAATAACAAACCATTTGAGTCGTTATTTTTTTCTTGATGGAAACCGAGTATTCCTGAGCTTATTGCCATAAACCCCTTGCTAAAAAGCGTTTTATCTAGCTTTGGCTCACAATAATTGGCAGTTCAATTATTATTTTAAATTTTTTTGAAATAACTTTTGTTAATGAAATCGAAAGAACCTTGGGCTGTATGATATGTGAGTCACTCCTTGCTAAGGCTTGGTGCACATACTGTAATTAAATTACAAAATTTCAAACGTAATTTAAAACATGAACTTGTAACAACACAGTAACAGAATACGCCTGAAAATAGCTATATTGTTAGTAACTTAACAATTTCAGCTGTCTTAGCAGGCATTGAATTCTCTGAAAAAGCCCTTACCATATGTTGTAATAAAATTACAAAACAACCATAAGGAAGGATTTTACGATGAAAGATGTTGATAAAATAGAAAGCCAATACCCCCGTGAAAAAATCGATGCAATGCTCCTCTCAGGCTTAACTGCACAATTTTTTAGTCCTTATTTATTTGAAGTAAATAAACGGGCGAATGGGGCTCAAGATGCAAAAAAGACCACTACTCGTTGGAAAACGTTAAAAGCTAAGATAAAAGCACATCGTAACAAACAATGTTAAGAGGTTTAGCATATGACTTGTACATTTACCTGCGCCTCAACATGCCGATATTGTAAGCTCGGCTCGTTGAGGCTCAGTCGCTCTTTTATCTAACAAACTAAGCAATTTATTAAAGAGTCTCGCCCTCACACAATCTTTTAATGATCCTTCTGGCCTGATTTGCGCCCGTGTCCACATGAATATCAATCATGCTTTGATCATCAAATTTCTGCATATTTTTAAACTGAGCTTCAATCACTATCTTATCCTCATCAAAGGTAAAACGAGTTTGATCTACTACTTTAGCTTTGGTTTCTTCAATATTAGTGCTTGGATTTGTGGCCATGGTCCAAAAATAATGGCAACTTTCAGAGGTTTCCGGGGTAACGCAATGCAGTCCGCGCATATGAAAGCCGCCTCTATTAGGATCATCTACCGCATCAGTATTCACATCTACCGCACCCGTCCAAATTCTTAGGTGCGAAACAAAAAATTCAATTTGTTGCCAACGATCGATTTTATCTTTAAATGGATAAGCTGCTGTGTAGGTTGGTGGTGGTGTTGAATTACGCATGTATCTGACTACCTTTACACTATCCCCTTCAGTGGTCACATCCATTTGTGCATTCATATGAGTGTTGGCGTCTCCGCCTATAGTGTGTAAATGCACATAACCTAAATGACTTAAGTCAAGTAGATTGTCATGCACCAATTGGTAAGGAGCATTATAGTGATAAACGTCACCATCAAACACAAAACCAGGTTCAGAATGATAAGGATAACGTGGTGGTGACGTCAGTGGCTCTTTGGTGGTGTCAGCACCAAACCATATCCATACCAGCTCGTCTTGCTCAACCACATGAAAAGCGCCAACTTGCGCTTTTCTGGGGATCTTTTCTTGTCCTGGGATCTCAATACATTTACCAATACCGTCGAAGAGTAAGCCATGATATCCGCAGCGCAACCCCTTCGCTTCTATGGTGCCACAAGACAAGGGAAGTTGACGATGACAACAGCGGTCAACTAAGGCGTTGACCTTACCATCTGCGGTACGAAAAAGTACGACCGGTTGATTCAACAGTGTACGCGCCAGCGGTTTATCGCTTAACTCTTTACTTTGAGCAGCGACATACCATGTATCTAAAGGAAATTCAGAAGCCTTTGACACAGGTTCAGATTGGGGACTTAAATGACTTGTAGACATAATTATGACTCCGGTTCAGGTATTTATAGATCTATTGTTAACGAGGGGCTCAAAGCACGAGAGCAACAAGGGGTAAAACGATTGTGCAAGGCTTTTTCTGCCTCGCTTAAAAATTGGTCTCGATGATCAACTTGGCCACAGCTCACAGCTGTTAAACAACTGCCGCAGATACCTTGTTCGCAGGACACGTCAATCTCAACGCCGGCATCTTCAATCACTTCTAATGCACTTTTGTCTGCAGGCACATGCAACTGCAAATTAGAACGCGTTAGGAAAAGCTCAAACGAACCGTCATTTCTATCGTCATCTAGCGGTTTTGCACTGAACACCTCCTTATGCATATGTTGTTCAAGCCATCCCAAAGCACGTGCAGTCGCAAAAATATAATCCATAAATCCATTAGGCCCGCAGGTATATAATGCGCGCTTGTTAGCCGCTGTACTCAACGCTTGTTGAATCACTTGCTCTTTTTCTGTAGGGCTTAAACCACAATGGAAAAACACCTTGCTTGCAAAAGTGCTGTCTTTTAAGGCTTGATAAAATGCAATGTGACTTTGCTGCTTGACATGGTAGTGCAACTCAAAGTCGATACCCGCTCGGTCTAACTCATAGGCCATACTTAATAATGGCGTGATACCGATACCACCGGCAAATAGCAGGACTTTTTGGCTGTCTAAATTCAACGGAAATAGGTTTCTTGGCGCAGAAATAGTCAGTGTGTCACCAACCTGAGTCGACTCATGCAGGAACTGTGAACCGCCTCTAGATTGCGCCTCTTTTAATACTGCTATTTTATAAATATGTTCTTTATCAGGGTGCGGTAATAAGGAGTACTGACGCACAATTTTCGGTGCTATTTGTACATCAATATGCGCACCTGCAGAATAAGGTGGTAACACCCCCTGATCGGAACGTTCTAATTCAAAACTTACAATATTGGCTGTTTCTGGGGTTTTACTGCGAATTTGCAGGTTTAACATCACTTTTTACTCCACCTAAGCATAAGGCCATAGGTGTATATTGCGTCAAACTAGTTGATATATCAACTAGTTTGTTGATAATTTGTTAACTGTAAGCATCTCAAACTAACGTTTGCGCGCTTTTAAGTAATCTGAAGTCTGAATAAGAAGTGTCGTTATCATTTCAATTGCATATGAAAGATTAACGGCCCCCCCCGAGTTGATATTCACTCGGAGACGAATTTGTTGTGGGTTGCAAGGCGGGGTGTGGTATGCAATAGCTTGCTATTGCGAGAAAACCCAACGCCGCTAGGCGCAAAAAGAGCGTTACTGAGAGCCGCGGCTAAACCAGAGTTCAGTTTAAGTAGTTCAGGTTTTGCCATATCAGGTAAAAGTGTTTGCATGTGCTACAACAGCAAGTAAGCTTTTAAACTCAATCAATGTCAGGATAAAAGATGCGACCTAATAAAGACGATTCAGCTAAAAAGCAATTAGATTTAGAACAATACATACCCGCTTTAGTAACCTCTTTATCTAATAAGCTTTCAGCGGGTGCTTCGAACTGTTATCGAAAATATTTCAATATTGGTGTTATCGAATGGCGTGTATTAGCCATGTTAAAAGTAGAATCTGATATCTCAGCCAATCGGATCTGTCAGGTCATTGGACTGGATAAAGCTGCGGTAAGCCGCGCTTTAAAGCAACTACAGGCCTCAGGATATGTTAGCTTTGTAAAAGATCAGCAAGATGGACGTTCCTCACTTGTTCGACTCACTCACCAAGGAGCAAACCTACATGACCGAGTATTCGTCGTCGCTCTAGAACGAGAAAAATTATTACTAAATGAAGTGTCTGAATATGAATTGGCAGTACTGGTAAATTTATTAAACAAGCTAAATAGTAATGTAAAACGGGCTAACGCCTACGAGCCGGATTTATAAACAAAATATTTAAGTGCATATACTAAGAGCCCTCGCGACTAATGTTTGCAATGCACCATCGTGTTTAAAGCCTGCTTTATCGGCGGCAGTGGTTGTTAAAGGTGGTTGCTGGCCAAATAAAGCTTCAAGTTGAGCATCCGGCTGCCAACTTAACAGTGACTGATGTTGTTGAGTTTGACTGACAATTTCGTGCAAAAAATCCAGCATCAAAACACGTAAAGCTGGCAAGGTCACTACTCGATTTACCGGCATTAAGTGGCTATCCAGTTGCGCCGCCCTCAACAGGTTGTGTGCACATTGTTGCACCGACATTAACCACATTGTTGCCTGTGGGGAGACGGGCGATGTGAAGTGTTTTCCTGCGGATAATAAATGAAAGGCATGACTTAAAAATGCCGATTTTAATCCGTTGCTGCTCATAGGTCTGGCTAAAATGCCCGGCAATCTAATACTCACTACATCTAATTTACCACGTCGATGATAGTCCGCTAACGCCAGCTCAATCATTGCTTTGTGTGTGCCATAAATCATTGCGGGTACAATTGGCGAGAGATCATCTACCTGCTCAGGCATCGGCGCACCTAATACAGCGATCGTGCTGCTGTACACAAGCCGTGGACAATGCCCATGCTGAGCGAGTAAATCAAATAGATACAGACTGGCGTCTAGATTAATTTTGCGAGAGAGTTGTGGATTTTGTTCAGCACTTCCACCAGGTAAAGCCGCCATATGGAATACATAATCGTAAGGTTTAATCAGCGCTTGAGCTAGTACATCAGATTGGCATAAATCTGCTGTAATTAAAGTGATTCGGGAATTATTCTTATACAGACTATTCGCTAAATAAGTATCGAATAGGGTCAAATGCCAGTTGGTTGATGATAATAATAATTCAACTAAGTGGCTGCCAATAAAACCACCAGCGCCAGTAATGAATGCTTTTTTCATAAATTTTTAATCCTGAACAACACGCTCTCAGACGTAGTTTGATACCCATTTTTGACGACAACATAACAAAACGACAGAACAAAAAGTCACCAACTGCGACGGATTTTTCAATAGTAAGCATCAGATTAAAAGATGTTACTTTTGCCCGTCCCCTTAGTAGAGTTCAGTATTTTCTAGGTGAAATAGAGGCAACAATGACTAACAAAACACGCAGAGTCGTGACGGGCCACAATGCTTATGGTGAAGCGGTTTTTATTGATGATCAACAGCATGAAGTAACACTCATTCCCTCTGGTGATGCCGCAATGTTAACCCTATGGACCACCGAAGAGGTGCCTGCTAACTTAAACGATAAGAGCGATGGTATGTTGCGCGATGCAGGGCTGACTTTACAGGGCGGTTCGGTGATCCGCGTCTGCGATATTTTGCCCGGTCAAGCGTCTCCGATGCATCGCACCAACAGTATCGATTACGGCATTATCATTGACGGACAAATAGAATTAGAACTCGATTGTGGCGCTGCCAAATTACTCAAAACTGGCGATGTTATTGTGCAGCAAGGCACCATACATTTGTGGCGTAACCCTAGCCTTACCCAAACCTGCCGAATTATTTTTATTCTGATTGAAGCCAAGCCATATCAACACAATGGCCAGTCATTGACTGAACTAAAACCTTAGTACATTGTATAAAAAGCTTATGTTGGTGCTAGGCAACATAAGCTTTTTTAACACTAAACCACTCTTATATCGGCTGAGCCAAAGCCATCATACTGTCGCGCATAATGCCCATATGCTCTTGTTTGTCGCCCCCTTCTATTTCGATTTGTGCTAAACGACCAGAGTTTTCGACGACCATCCTACAACGCTCCCAGCGGCGGTTTTGGAAAGTTTCTAGCGCTTCATTCAGTGAAGGTTTATGCGCTAATTCTTCAGCCAAAACAATGGCGTCTTCAATACCAATACAGGCGCCAGAAGCCAAATGTGGTGTCGTACCGTGTACGGTATCACCTATCAACACTACCCTGCCCTTGTACCATGGTGTGGGGACTAATAAGTTTTCAAGGGGGCGATAGTTAATATAAGAATGCTCATCCAACATGCCTGCCACTTGCTGCAACATTGGAGCAGGGAATGCTTGCATAATGTCTTTCAGTTTAACTAAGGCTTCTTCGCCTTTTATCCACGTTCCTGGTGCATTGTCTTGGGTCACAAACATATACATTTGGTCTTTCGACATGGGGTTTAATCCGGCTTTAATATGTTGTCCTACCCACATCATGGTATTGTTGACTTCAGGCAAGCGAGGCAATACCGCGCGCCATACGCCTTGACCAACATATTTAGGCTCGGCCGCTTCAGGAAACTGCGTTTTGCGCACTTGTGAGTACAGCCCATCTGCACCAATAACCAGATCATAGGTGTACATTGTGCCGTCGCTAAAGGTCACTTCGGCACCGTCTATCCCCTGCTTAATCTCAGTAAAGGTAATACCAAGACGAACATTAGCGCCAGAGGCTTTGGTTTTTTCTGCCAATATCTTGGCAAGCGCCGGACGCATAATAGCGCCGGAGCTGGGGATATCAGGATCACCAATCAGCGGGGTGGGAATATGGGCTAGATGCACGCCATGAGGAGCATGAACATCTAAGCCACTATGAGCACTACCAATTTTTAAGTACTCATCCAGAATACCGAGGGTTTTGAAGGCGCGTAAAGTCGCGCCACCAATGCTGATTCCAGCGCCTTCTGCGCGCCAATTTGGATCAATTTCAACCAAATCAACTTCGATGCCGTATTTTCGTAATTCTATGCACACTGACATACCGGAGAAGCCGCCACCGATAACCAATACTTTACTTACGCTTGGGTTCATAAATTGAACTCCTTAATTGTTGTTAGGCTTATCCAAATTTCTTGTTGGGATGAAACCTCTAATGGGATCTTACTCAGCTTTTGCCCCTTGCAAGGGCCTTGTACACAATCGCCATTGTTTATTTCAAACAAAGCACCGTGCGCTGCACACACAATATAATCGCTGGCACTATCGAGATAGTGATGCCGCTTCCACGGTAATGAGGTGTCGTTGTAGTGCGGGCAAATATCCACATAGGCAAACAGTTCATTGCCTTGGCGCACGATAAAAAAGGTATCACTGCCCGAATGATTGGGGTCGAAACCTTTTGCTTGACCATCGGCAATGTCACTGACATTGCCTAACCATAACTTACCCATGAATATTTACGGCTTTCCAGGAGGTCCGCCTGGCGCCCATTTTTCGCGAGATTGTAATAAAAACACTTGCGAATTATCCGCACCCGGCAAGGCTTCACGCGCTTCCCAGCTATCATCGTGTAAGTCCATGTCTGCGTCATATTCAATATTGCAGCCAAAGGGGCTTTTGAAATACCAAAACCAATTAGAGCCAAAGATATGACGACCCGGTCCCCAGAAACTTTGATAGCCTTTTTCAACCAAGGCATACCCAGCTTGTGAGACTTCGGTAGGACCGCTCATATGGAAGGTAAAATGCTCAACACCTTGCATAAAGGGCGGGGTTTTTAAAAAGAACAAAGTATGGTGATCAAGGGTGCCTGCTGGACGCATGAAGGGCCCTGTACCCGTAAAGCGGTCGGTTGTCACAAAGCCTAAACGCTCTGAATAAAAAGCTTCGGCTTTTTCAATATCAGGCACAAAATACACAACGTGCGACAAACTGCGTGGTTTCGCCGTAAAGTCTTTACTTACACCTGTGAGATTCACACCTCGCTGCGGAGCCGCACCTGGCGCATTGATCGTCTCTGCTGGTAAATCGAGAGTTTGACGGATAGTGACTTGAAAACCCAATACAAAACCTAAGTCATCAAGGGCTTCAATGCTGCCATCGGCTAAAGTCTTTACTTCTCTGTCTTTGGATAACTCAGCTGCAATCGCCTCAACGGTAGCTTGGTCAGCCACACCGTAAATCGTTTTACGCAACATAGAGCCACTGGGTAAAGGGGCGGGTAATGACGCATCGTCTTTATGCAAGATTTCAATGCCAGTGCCATCTAAAGAGACATAATTTTGCTCATCTTTGGTAACCAAGCCGTAATCAAGGGCAAATTGCTTGCACGCTGCGACATCGTCAACGCCAAAAATAAGTTTGTCTGGTCCGATAATATTCATGCTGGAGATCCTACTTTTGTTTTAATTCGTTAAAGGTTTCTGCAACCCAATCAGCGATGTAAGTACCAGCGTTCGAACTGTTATCAAAGCTTGAATGCTGCACGCCACCTTCACGTTCGGTAAATATTTTAAGTTCACGTTTAGGGCTATTAACTAGCTGCTCATAAGTGCGCTCGGCCCATTTAAGAGGGATTTGCGAATCTTTTAAGCCATGCGTCACCAAAAACGGCACTTTAATTTTTTCTATTTGGCCATCAAGGTGCACGTTTTCAGCAATCTTCATAAAGTCGTCCATGTCTTTAGCGCCCCATACCCATTGCACGTGCGCCCAATAATGCGGAACAGGGAAGTCACCTTCTTTTTCTAAGCGGCGCTTTTGCACATCACGCCAATCATGGTTAGCACCCCACACACAACCTAGAGCCAATCTAGGCTCATTCGCGACGGCACGTGGACAGTAGTAACCACCTAAAGACACGCCTTCCATACCTATGCGTTTGCTGTCTACTTCATCATGTTTTTCTAGCCAGTCAACCACCACACTGGCCCAATGCTCTGTGTCATAACGTGCATGCAAACCTTGTAATTTTAAGGCTTCACCGGTACCAGGCTGATCTAAAACTAGTGATGAAACCCCACGCTCAGCTAACCAACCTGGTAAACCCACGCGGTATTTCATTTCTTTGGAGGAATCAAGGCCGTTAATTTGGATCAAGATGGGCGCTGGCCCTTCTACTCCTTCGGCTCTGACATACAGGGCAGATAGGTGTTTGCCTTCATAGGGAATTTCAACGCGTACACAGTTTTCTTTACTAAGCTCGATGGATTTTTCAAATAACTCTAACGACCGCTTATACAGCTCTGTTCTGCCGGGGGCGCCATGGGCCTGAAGACGCTCACAGGTAATAAGATAGGTAGCAGCACGATTATATTTATAGCCTGCTGATAAGGTGCGCCCTAAAGCTAAATCTTCTTCTGCTAAACCGCAAAGTTTGTCGGACATCTTGGCCCAGGTGTCTCTAAAGGCTTGCACACCTTCTTTATCTGGTGATTTAGCGGCATCTTGCAAGGGGCCACACATCTCTTCAATCTCACCGATACGAGAGCCCATTTCTATGGCTAGATTAACTGATAGATTCCACACATAGTTGGTTGGAAAGTACTTAAACATCTTTTTATCCTTTTTTACTTGTTAGCCTTAAAACACAGGCTAATTTGTATAGCTTTGTTATTTTTCAATTAATGCAACGGCTCTGCAAAAGCCCGCTGACGCGTGTTTAATTTTGTAAGGGAAACAATTAACCAAGAATCCAGTGGAAGGCAAACTCTCTAAATTGCTGAGTTTTTCCATTTGTCCGTAACCGATATCACGACCGGCTTTGTGACCCTCCCAGATGATTGACGCATCTCCAGATTCAGCAAAACGCTCGCGGGTAAATTTAAAGGGTGCGTCCCAACTCCAAGCATCAGTGCCCACTACTTTTACGCCACGCTCTAATAAATACATGGTGGCTTCGCGGCCCATGCCAACACCCGCATCAAGGTAGCCTGGCTGACCAAACAACTCACCTGCACGGGTATTCACCACCACAATATCCAGTGGTTGTAAGTCATGACCTATGCGGGCCAATTCATCTTCAACGTCCTGGGCAGTAACGATGTAACCGTCTTCCAAATGCCTGAAATCCAGTTTTACGCCGGGCTGAAAACACCATTCAAGAGGCAATTCATCAATACCAAAAGCCGGCTTGCCACCATCAGTGGTAGAAGCGTAATGCCAAGGCGCATCCATGTGGGTACCGCTATGGGTAGTGATATCTAAACGTTCCGCCGCCCAGGCTTCATCACCTGGCATTTGCGCTTTGGTTAAACCTGGAAACATGGCGCCCATTTCAGGCCAGCCCTGTTGGTGATCCATATAATCGATTTTAGGTAACAAAGGAGGTGGATCGGTATAAGGGTTATTGTCTAAGGTGACGGATAGGTCAATAATGGTAAAATTTCTTGGATTAAACATTAAATACTCTCACTAGCAGGACTGAGGGTCACGCGCTGTTCTATTACACCAAATACACTGTTACCACTTGCATCAATAGCATTAAAACTTACCACTTCGTCTTGTTGCATAAACGGTGTTTGTGGCGCGCCATGTTGGATCATTTCTTTAGCACGTAATTCTGAAATACAGGCTTGGCCCTTGGCAGGATCGGCATTTGATACTGTACCCGAGCCAAATACGGTACCCGCTTTAATTGGGCGAGTTTGCGCAACATGAGCGATTAATTCATGAAAGCCAAAATGCATTTCTTGCCCCAGCGGCTCACCAAAAACTTGCCCATTTCTTTTTACTTGTAAAGGCAAACATACTCGACCATTTTGCCAAGATTCACCTAACTCATCTGGGGTTAAGGCGATGGGAGCAAAAGCCGTTGCCCCTTTTGCTTGGACAAAACCAAAGCCGGTTTTCATTTCTCGGGGGCCTAAGGCGCGATAGCTGATGTCATTGAGCAACACCACCAAACGAATTTTAGATAGCGCATACTCGGCAGAGCTGCCCATAGGAATGGCATCCACAATCACGCCAAATTCACCTTCAAAGTCAATGCCGTGTTTTAGGTCAGCCACGACTATGTCATCTTTAGCGCCCAGAAAACTGTCACCGGCACCTTGATAAACCAGCGGATATTTGTCTGCATCAGCGATAGGATCAAGATGAAAAGCCTGTTGCATCAAATGGCCGTGATTAAGAAAAAGTGAACCATCTAACCACTGCCACGAGCGAGGTAAAGGGGCATAAGTCGACTGACTAGTAAAAGTCGAACTGTTAGGTTCAAGACCATCATTCAGGCTTTTATACTTCGCCTTTAAGGCTTCGCTGCAGCTTGCCCAATTGTCGAGTGCGAATTGCATGGTTGGAGCAATATCAGTCACGTCAACAAAGCTGCCGTGATCTTTTGCAACCACCACTAGTTTGCCATCTGGATGTTCTGTTTTTAGCGAAGCTAATTTCATACTTAGGATCCGGCTTATTTTGTTAAAATTTAATCAATTAATTTGATGTTCAATGTTAATTTAAAATTTGCAATCCAAAAAATTGAATGTTTAGATAACAACCATCAGAAAAACAGATACCTAAATATGCGCTTTATGCTATTTACTCAAAGCAGCACCAAAGCCCCTTTTTGCGAGAGCACACAATGAGATTTGAACAACTCGACCTCAACCTATTAGTTGCCTTAGACATTTTACTTGAAGAGCAAAACATCACGCGAAGCTCAGAACGACTGCATTTATCGCAATCTGCCACCAGTGGTATTTTGTCGAGATTGCGCGCTTTTTTCGAAGATGACTTATTAGTTCAGATTGGTAAAAAAATGCAGCCTACCCCGTTTGCCCTCGAGCTACAGGGCCCTGTAGCTGGCGTGCTTGCAACCGTGAGGGGCTCTATCATTGGCAGAAAAGCCAATAATCCTGAGCAAAGTGAACGGCATTTTAAAATTATTGCCTCTGACTACATTATTCAGGTGTTATTAAGGCATGTATTGGCCGATGTGGCTCAATCTGCACCGGGCGTGACCTTTGAATTTTTATCGCCCTTTGCCCATGAAGTGAATGTGTTGGCCAAAGGCGGGGCTGATATTATGATGGCGCCGGAAGCAGTTATGTTAGATGCCTACCCCAACACCCCGCTGGTGAGCGATGAGCTAGTGTGTATTGCAGACATTAACAATAAACGGGTAGACAAAGAGCTGACCATGGAAGAGTTTAACTCTCTTGGCCACATATCAGTGGGATTTGCTCGCGCCAGCCACTTGAGTATTGAGCAATGGCTCATTCATACAATGGAAACTAATCGACGGGTAGAAGTGATCACTAACGATTTTTCCACCATGATCTACACCTTACTTAACACAGATCGAATTGCCATTTTGCCACGCCATTTTGCAGAAATGCATGTCCAGCGCGAAGCCGTCAAAATAGTTAAATTACCCTTTGAAACACCAAAGTTAAAAGAAAATATGATGTGGCACCCTACCCTTGAAAACGATCCTATGCACCGCTGGCTGCGACAACGGATTATCGATTGTGCAGCGAAATTTGCTTAAAAATTGATAAATGTTTTCCCGCTCTAAACGATGCGTAAGCAAGGAAGGTTGAGCTCTAGCCCAGCCTCTTTCGCTTATTATTGATGTTTGCCTCTACCGGTTTTTTGTTGCTTAACCTGTTTTTACTTGCAAAAAAATTAGCATGGCAATTTATGTCAATCATTTCGTCGTTATCTGCCATTCCGTCAGCTATTACAAGTCGTTAACATCTGAGTTATCGTCGAGCCTTATTGCTGGTAAGGTGGTATATCTTTGATATGCCCCCCTTTTTGATTTAAGCAACAGCCAATTCCTGTGCACGGCATCCATTTATTTACCTATTGGAGAGCCCTATGTGGCAGTACAAAGCCCCTGTTGAAGACACATTATTTGTAATCAATACCTGGTTAGACGCTACAACCTCTTGGCAAGGTGCCGAATTATGGCAAGATCTTGATAAGGCATTAATCGAACAAATTATGATTGAAGCCGGGCGCTTTGTTGAAGGTGAATTGGCACCGATTAATGCTTCTGGCGACAATCAAGGATGCCGGCTAGAAAACGGCCGAGTACTTACCCCTGATGGTTTTCCTGCCGCTTACCAAGCCTTCATCGACGGCGGTTGGCCAGCTTTGGCCTGCGATGAGCACTACGGTGGGCAAGGCCTCCCTTTGCTATTAAATACGGCCTTAATGGAAATGATGGCTGGGGCCAATCATGCTTGGTTTATGTATCCAGGGATCACTCATGGCGCTTATGAATGTTTACATGCACATGGCTCTGAAACCATTAAAAAACGTTACTTACCCAAAATAGTCAGCGGTGAATGGCTGGTAAGCATGGACATTACTGAACCCCAAGCAGGCAGTGATGTGGGGCTTATCAAAAGCAAGGCTGTTGAGCAAACTGATGGCAGTTATTTAGTGACAGGCAACAAAATTTTTATATCTGGGGCCGACCACGACCTTACTGAAAACACCTTACATTTAGTGTTGGCCCGAACCCCTGACAGTTTACCTGGGACGCGGGGCTTGTCGTTATTTTTAGTGTCCAAATTTGTGCTTAATGAAGATGGCACTTTAGGAGATAAGAATAACCTCGACATTACCGGTATCGAACACAAGCTCGGTATCAAAGGCAGTGCCACTTGTTCAGTATCCTTTGACGGAGCTAAAGCGTATTTAGTTGGCGAACTCAATCGCGGTTTATCCCATATGTTTATTATGATGAATGCCGCCAGATTACAGGTTGGCCTGCATGGCATTGGCCATATGGAGTCAGCCACTCAACAAGCAATTGACTACGCGAATGAGCGCCTGCAAAGTCGCCATGCTTTTGCAGCAGATAAGGACCCAAAAGCCGTGGCAATCAAACACCATCCCGCAATAAAACACAAACTCAATGAGCTCAAAGCGTTTAGTGAAGGATTGCGCATCGTCGCCTTCTGGATTGCTCACTTAATTGATGAGCAAACTATTGCGACCCAAGGTGCCGAAAAAGAGCGCATTGGCCAATTATTAGCGGTATTAACGCCTATCATTAAAGCCTTTGCCACCGAGCATGGCTTTAGACTAGCAAGTTCAGCTTTGCAGGTGTTTGGTGGTTATGGCTATGTTAATGAATATCCCATCGGTCAAACACTGAGAGACAGCCGAATTGCGATGATTTATGAAGGTACAAACGAAATTCAAGCCAACGATTTGGTGTTACGAAAAATCATTGCCGATCAAGGCCAAGGCATCACCGTGCTACTGAAAATCATTGAACAAGAGCTTGCTCTGCATGACGATAGTCGGGCGGAAAAAGAGCTAATGACCTTGCTACTTGGCGAGATAAAAGTCATGGTTAACAGTTTACTGACCCGTGCTAAATTAGATGATGTAGAATACGCCGCCAACGTTGCCCCTGACGTGATGCAAGTGATGGGTTATGGTTTGATGGCTTATGCATGGCTTAAAACACTGCGCGTCATTGAAGCGAGTCAACTAAGGGATGTATACCTTCACAAGAAGCGCACTGGCGAGTATTTCTTTCACCATGTCCTGCCGCTGGTGTATGGCTACTTATTGAAAATTCAAGCTGGTGATAGAGCGATCCCTGATATTGAATAATGCCTTAGGCCTTGCTGACAAAGCTAAGAAGTATGACGTGGTTTGATAACCCTACAACTCAACAGGAGCGTGTTTCAGCATCCGCTGGTGACATATTCAAGTGTCGCAGGTGTTTGGGCATTGACCGCGCGGTGATAAATTAAATAACAATTAGTGGCGACGATGGGGACTTGGTTAATATAAAGACCTGAGGTATGCACGAAAGACGCATTAGTAAGATAAAATTTTGTACGTGCGTAATCAGTAGACCACATCCAGTCTGTCGCTAAACTGTCTTCCATCGCTTTTGAAATCCCTATATCTCGCGAGCCACTGGGGTAGCCATATCTTGTTTCAATATCGGGCGAACCGTCGCCATTTAAGTCAATATTAGCCAACACTGAGCCACTAACACCTTGGATCAGTGATTTGGCATACACCATCGAAGCGGCTGAACGTATAGCCCCACCCATGGCCTTCAAAACGGCAGTATTGGCCTCACTACTGACATTAATGAAGCGAGGAGCCGCGGTTGCCGCTAATACGCCCAGTAACACAATAACCATGATCAATTCGATCAAGGTAAAACCAGCTTGGGGCGTCAAATGAGTAGGCTTAGCAACATGCATTTTATTCTCTTTTGTTATAATTTTGCTGGTATTGCAAGGTAAGACGACAAGCAGTTAATGGGTGAAGTTATAGCGAAATCCCTCAATTCTTACTATCAGAGCACTCATACTTATGTATATGAAATAATAACTAAAGCATGAGATGAAAACGCAATAAAAAAGCGAGGTGCATTGTCCTCGCTGTTTCATTCTGTCATTCGTCGTTTATAGCAATGAGTGTGGCAAGTGCCACACCTTATTACACCTTAGCCGCGTGAGCGTTCAGCGCGTGTTTAATGACTTTACCGGCGCCATTACGGGGTAAGGTTTCCAGCACAATCACCGCTTTAGGTATTTTGTATTTGGCTAAATGGGCCGACAAATAATGCAACAAACCATCGCTATCAAGGGTCTTGATGTCCTTTTGGCATACAACATACAAATGCCCTACCTCACCCCATTTTTCGTCGGGTACGCCGATCATCGCGCATTCAAATACTTGGGGGTGCTTTAACACAATAGCTTCTACTTCAGCAGGAAACACATTTTCGCCCCCTGAAATAAACATGTCTTTTTTTCTGTCTACGATACGGTAATAACCTTGCGCATTTTGCACCGCAATATCACCTGTTTCGAACCAGCCATCATCGGTAAAACTATTGGCGTATAACGCTTCTTTACCCCAATAACCAATAAACAGATTAGGCCCTTTAAGCTGCACCTCCCCTGCCTCACCCGGTTCAACGGGTTTACCGAGTGCATCATGCAAACGAATGGAGACTCTTGGGGTATTCGTTCCGACACTACCGGCGCTGTGATCAATTAAGTTGAGTTGATGGGGCATACCTAACAGAGTGCCTGCCTCACTCATACCGTAACCGTCAACAATAGGAATACCATCATTGAGCCACCGTCTAATTTGGACTTCAGGATGAGGCGCCCCACCGGTTAATAAGGCTTTTAGGTTTTTTAACTTGGCGGGATCAAAACCCGTTACTTGTCGAAGTGCATTGGCCATTTGTGGTATACAAAAATAATGGCTGATGCTTAGAGCTGGATCAGACATGCGCTCTAAAGTACGTTCTGGAATAAATCCGTCTGAAATAACCAACTTACCGCCATTATACAATACAGGTCGTACCGAAGAAATTAAGCCAATAATATGGAACATAGGCGACTCATTTAAAAACGCACTGTGCTGGTCAACTTGATACAACATCGTCGAATTCAGAATGGTTTCCATCAAGGTGCCTTCAGTGTGAATCGCCCCCTTAGGTTGCCCTGTGGTACCAGAGCTGTACAAAATCAAACAAGCTGCATCGTTATCACATTCTAATGCGCTATCCACAGGCAAATGTTGGGTATCGCTAATAAGATTTTGAATAGGCTCAAAAGCAATGCCTATTTCTGCGGCTTTCTCATCACCAAATACAAGAGCCGGTTCACAATCGGCCAGCAAACCTTCAATTTCAAACAGGGATAAACGCCAATTTAAAGGGACAAAAATCGCTTTACATCTTGCACAGGCAAAATGCAGGGCAATGACTTCTGCCCGGTTTTTACTTACACATGCCACTCTGTCACCGCGCTTTATCCCTCGTTGTAACAAGTACGCCGCGAACTTGCCGACCAACAAGTTGTATTCGCTGTAGCTCCAGTGACGCTCAAAAGTAAGGTCTTGTACCGCTAAACTGTCGGGGCGAAACGATGCCTGAAAAGTCAGAAAGTCCATGGTTTGTCGTCTCCCTTAAGCGCCTTGCTTGCTCTTATCATATGCGCCTAAACCAGGCTTATAGGTTTTATCATCAATAAATTGTTTAATCCCCTCTTTACGCCCTTCATTGTCGTAACTGTTTGCTGCCTCTTGCGCTCTAATTAGATAATCTTCGGCATTGTCGTAAGTCATCTCTTTTACACGACGAATGGCGTCTTTGGTCGCTTTCAATGCCACTGGGTTTTTTGCAAGTAATACCTTACATACCGCTTCAACTCGCGCTTTTAGTTGTTCACTTGGCAAGGCTTCGTTGACCAAACCCCACTCAACTGCCGTTTTACCGTCAATATTTTCACCCATCATGGCATGATACATTGCCTTACGCAGAGGCATTAAATCAGCCACCACTTTACTGGCACCACCACCAGGTAGTATGCCCCAGTTGATTTCACTTAGACCAAAGGTGGCATCTTCCGCTGCAAATGCTAAGTCACAACCAAACAATGGACCATAACCACCACCAAAACACCAACCGTTTACCATGGCAATAGTGGGTTTTTGATACCAACGCAAGCTGCGCCACCAACCGTAAGCTTCACGCTGGGCTTGGCGGGTTGCGCCTAAACCCTTGCCTTCGTTTTCACGAAAGTACTCTTTTAAATCCATCCCTGCAGACCACGACGTGCCTTCTCCTGTTAGTACGACGACGCCAACATCAGCGCGAAACTCCAACTCGTCGAGTACTCGCTGCATTTGGCGATTCAGCTTTGGACTCATGCAATTACGTTTTTCAGGGCGATTAAATTTCACCCAAGCGATGTTATTTTCTACCACAAACGCCACGGTTTCTTGTTCGGTTCTTTCAGTGCTCATTGGACTTTCCTTTATATCAATTGAATGTGTTTTAATTAAGTTGCGGTGCAAGGTTTACGTTAACCTTAGATGGGATAATGACCCGCTTGAGTCTCTACCGTGATCCAGCGCAGTTCACTGAATTGATCGATACCGGCTTTACCACCAAAGCGGCCGTACCCTGAGGCACCAACCCCACCAAAGGGCATCTGTGCTTCATCGTGAACCGTTGGCCCATTGATATGACAAATACCGCTATTGATTTTTGTGGCAATGGTCATTCCTCGTGCTACATCTTGAGTAAACACCGCGGCGCTTAAGCCATAAATAGAATCATTGGCAATATCGATGGCTTGCTGCTCATCGCTGGCTCGAATGATCGCCACCACAGGTCCAAAACTTTCTTCGCTGTATATCGCCATATCTTTAGTCACGCCATCAATCACGGTGGCTTGCATCAGTACAGAGCGACTTGTACCGCCTACTAAGATAGTTGCTCCTTTAGATACCGCATCTTCGATTAAGCTATTGACCTTTAAAACGGTTTTTTCATCAACAACCGCACCTAATGGGGTATTGCCTTCACGAGGGTCGCCGGTGGGCATAGTGTGCACTTTCTGTTTAAAGCGTTGTGCGAAGTCGTCTGCCACGGCATCCACTACAATTAAGCGCTCGGTAGACATACAAATTTGTCCTTGATTCATGAACGCGCCAAAAGCGGCTGCTTTTACTGCTTCATCAAGATCAGCGTCGGCTAATATCAGCATGGGTGCTTTGCCGCCTAGTTCCAGCAAACAAGGTTTGAGATTTTCAGCGGCTCGGCGAGCTATAATGCGTCCTACGGCCGTAGAGCCGGTGAAGTTGATACGCTTAACGGCTGGATGATCAATAAGGGCCCCTACCACATCACCCGCATCTTCTGGGGCATTGGTGACAATATTAACTGTACCTTCCGGAAATCCAGCGTCTGCTAAGGCTTCAATGATTAACGAATGGGTATGCGGGCAAATCTCAGAGGCTTTCAATATCACGGCATTACCACAAGCCAATGCAGTTGAAATTGCCCGCACGCCAAGAATAATTGGCGCATTCCAAGGTGCTATACCCAAAATAACGCCAACCGGGACTCGCTGGGCCATGGCCAAACAGCCTGGTTTATCTGAGGGAATAATCTCCCCGCTAATCTGGGTCGTCAAAGAGGCTGCCTCGCGCAACATTGAGGCAGCCAAGCCTAAATTAAACATAGCCCAGCCGGCTGTCGAGCCAGTTTCGCTCATCATCGCGGCAACAAAAGCATCTTGACGAGCTTCAAGTGCGCCAGCTGCTTTATTCAATATAGCCCGGCGTCCATTTGGACCGACAAGTGACCACTGCTTAAAACCTTGTTGGGCGTTTTGTGCAATCGCTGCCATATCTGTGACTTGCATCGCTAAGGCTTCGCTGGCTAACTCACCTGTAAGTGGATTCATTCTCTTAAAATTTGTCATTGTCTTACCTTTTTACTTATTCTAAGGTGTTGCCACCTAACTGAGATTCTGTGTTACTACCAACTTTGGGCTTGAGCCGTGTTTTTTCTGTCTGAGTCCAATCAAAATGATGGCCACTGCCGAAACTAAGGCACCTGCTCCCATTACCATGGCTACACCTTGCAAACCAACACCCGCAGTAAACAAATAGCCAGCTATGATGGGGCTTAACGCTGCGCCGCCGCGACCAAAACCAATCACCACGCCCGTGCCGCTGGCTCGAACATCTGAGGGGAAACTTTGCGCCATTAAGGCATATAAACCCACTACACCAGCATTGGTGAAAAAGCCGGTTGCGGCTGAAACAATGGCCAAACTACTCAAGGAGGAATAGCCCATACCAAATATTGAGACCATGACAAAAGATAAGGCCAACACGACAATTAGCAGTCGACGCAGCTTGATACGGCTGGCCATTAAGCCTAGCAAAATTGCGCCAATAGCACCGCCTACGTTTGCCCACACGAGTACTTGACCCGCATTGGCAGGTTCGAATCCCATGTCGACTACAAATTTGGGGATCCACTTGAGAATAAAATAGAAAGTCATGATCTGTGCAAAATAAGCCAGCATTAACAACAGGGTCAGTGCTCGAAACTCTTTTGAGGCCAAGACTTTAAAACTAGACTGTTTAATTTGATGCACTTTGCTGGGCAGCTGCTCAATACTGGCATGACCCATTTTTTGCAAAATAATATTTATTCGTTTTAAGGCGTGTGGCGGCTGTTTATTAGACAAGTACTCAACCGATTCTGGTAAGCACCAAGCGACTATAAACATAAACACACCAGTAACACTGCCCCCAAAGATAAATATTGAACGCCAACTATGCGTTTCAAGTAGGACTGATACCACTGAACCACCAATAATGGCGCCAATGGGGTAACCAGTTGCCATGATGATGACACACAAATGCCGGTATTTTTGATTGGCAAATTCTGCAACCATGGCATTCGTCGAGGCCAACATACCCCCAATACCAAGACCTGTTAGAAAACGCACTAACAACAAGTGATTTATAGTGTCCACTAAGGCAGCTAGAAACATACCCGAAGTCATTAAGACAAGACAAAATTGAATAGTCGGTTTACGGCCAAAGCGGTCAGCTGCATGACCTAAAATGACTGAGCCGGTCGCCATACCAAACATTTCCATGGCTAGCACTACCCCAAGTTCAGCACGATTAATGCCCCACTCAGCAGCGATCCCAGGAGAAGCAAAACTGATGGCCAGTACATCGAAGCCATCTAAAGCATTGAGTGCAATACAAATAATAACGGCCATGAGTTGCAGACGGCTCATGGCACTATCATTTAGTAAGGTAGCGGGACTGTGGTTCATCTATGACTATCCGTTAGTTTGATCGGCAAACTTCGCATGCCTGAACACCAAGCTAATTGTTGAGCTTGAGCCAAGGAACGCCAATAAATGGAAAGTAAAACCGATTACGTGACGAAGATGTTAATAGTATGTTTAAAAGTCTTATATAGCAGAAAACGACTAAATAGCATGCATAAAATGACAGCTCTATTTTTATGCACGTTTAAAATCATATTGACAGTACAGGGCCCGGGTAAGCCGCTAATAAGTGCCTTTAATAAGCTTGTAATATAGGGGTTTAGAAAACAGGAAAACGCGCTTTGATTAATTGAGGGTTGTTTAGTGCACAGGCTTGCAGAGCCATAGCCCGAACTAATAGTAGGTATTGTACTTCCGCTAAACGTGGTGCGCTGACATCATTCAGCATTTCTCCCCGCCTTAACTGCACATAGCCAGCGTTGGGGCTAGTCACTCTAGTTTACGCTGGTATTGGCTGGGGAAGACTATTATTTATATTCTCAAAGGCCCAGCTGCTCGTTTTTAGCTATTTTACAAATACGAGTTATCAAGTTCAGCACCGCAGGCTAATACTGTGTGTTACCCTTCACGACTTTACCGTTATATAAAGGTTTGCAGATTAGAAAATGAAACACACCTCTATTGAAATGTTGACAGAATTGGCTGATTTACTTGTCAGTTTTAGAGGGTCATTAACTGGACTCAATATTGAAAAACACACACTTATTATTCACGCTGGCACGCCAAAGACAGGCACCACTAGCCTGCAAACCTACCTAAGTAAAAAACAGCGGAAATTGCGAGGAAAAGGGATTTTATATCCGCATAATCTGGACCGAATACCCAACCCACACGCTCCAGCACATCAGTGGTTTGAAAAAAACCTCGCCTCCAACCACCTACCACACTTTTTGGCCAACTTTAAAAACATTATTTCCCAAATAAAACCCGACACCCACACCATCATTTTGTCTTCGGAGGGCATTTATAATTATTGGTGGGATTTACCCGCGTCGGCACACACCATCCTGACTGAGCTTAATCAATTATTCGATATTAAAATTTGGGTGTGGTTTCGTGAACCATTAGGCTTTATTGAAAGCTATTACAAGCAATGTATTCGAAACCCACAAGTCGAGGGAAACCCTTGTTATGGCAAAGATTTATCTTTTGCGAAAATGTTAGAGATTGAGTGGTTTGCACAACATCTAAATTACCAAGGTTTTGTTGCAGATTGCCAAGATTTGTTTGGCAAAACCAAGGTGTCAGTGTTCGAATACGAAGGCGATGTAGTGCAACAGGTGAGTCAAAAACTGGGGTTGGCAACTGCGCACGACAACCCGACGCCCCGTCAAAATGCTAGTTTAAATAACGTGTCGATTAGCTTAATCAAGGTCCTCAACCAGTTTAATTTATCAGCAAAAGACAAAGAGCTTGTGATGCCTCAGTTAAAGCAAATTAACGCGCTTGTTAGCCAATATGCAAATGAGACACTGATTGATGAGTCGTCCAGAAAGCGCGTTTTGGCATTAGCAAAACCGGTTCAATTTTCTGGGGCATGAGCAACAGCAATGTTATTTTTCATTAAGCGCTTTTTACTGGCAAAGCACTGCTGGCTTTAATCACTTTGAGGCTAAACTGGGATTCAATATTCATGACACCAGCAAATTTTAATATTTTATTCATACACAGATCAGAAAAATGATCCATGCTGGTCGCCACCACCTTCATTAAATAATCGTAACTGCCCGTAGTGGCATGGCATTCGATTATATATTCTTGCTCTTCAACCTCTTTTAAGAACGTGATGCGCTTAGATTCATCATGTTTCTCAAGGGAAACTAACACAAAAGAGGTTACCTGTAGGCCAATTAATCGTTGATTCAGATTCGCTGAATAGTGGTCAATGACCCCTGCACTCTCTAATGCCTTAATCCGCCTTAAACAGGGTGATTCTGACAGGCCCACTCGGTTTGCTATTTCCACATTAGACATGCGTCCATCTCGTTGTAATAACTGCAATATTTCACACTCAGTTCGAGATAACTTCATAGGGTGGATCCCATCTACTAATAATAAATTATTAACAGATTATGCCACGTAATACCCATTATCAAGCAAATATAAACAGAAAATAGCCTTTAACAGGGAGTAAAGTAGCCAATAGAAATCAGGCAAATAACTGCTATTTACGAACAACCAATAAGAGGATTAGCGATGACAGATTTATTTGACAACCCCATGGGACTCGATGGCTTTGAATTTATCGAATTTGCTGCGAAAGAGAAAGGCGTCTTAGAGCCCGTATTTATCACCATGGGGTTTATCCATGTTGCCAGCCACCGCTCTAAAGATGTTGATTTATGGCGCCAGGGAGAAATCAATATCATCATTAATTATGCTGCAAAATCGCCGGCTGCATATTACGCGGATGAACACGGTCCGTCGGCATGTGGTATGGCATTTAGAGTGCGCTGTGCCCGCGCTGCCTACAAACGTGCACTTGATTTAGGTGCCCAGCCCATTGAGATCCCATGTGGGCCGATGGAACTTAAATTGCCCGCAATTCGCGGTATTGGCGGTGCCATAATCTATTTGATTGACCGTTACGAAGAAGGCTTATCGATTTATGACATCGACTTTGAATTTATACCCGGCGTGGAGCGTAACCCTGAGGGCTGCGGCTTTAAATTAATCGACCATCTCACTCATAATGTATACAAAGGCCGCATGAAATTTTGGGCTGACTACTACGAAAAATTGTTTAACTTTAGAGAAATTCGTTACTTTGACATCAAAGGCGAATATACCGGTTTAACCTCAAAGGCCATGACGGCTCCTGATGGTAAAATTCGCATTCCACTCAACGAAGAGTCTGGCAGTAACGGGCAGATTGAAGAATTTTTGATGAAATACAATGGTGAAGGAATTCAGCACATTGCCTTTATTTGCGACGATTTATTAGCCTGCTGGGACAAGCTAAAAGCCTGCGGTACTCAATTTATGACCGCGCCACCCGAAACCTATTATGAAATGCTTGCAGACCGACTACCTGGTCATGGCCAAGATGTGTCGGAATTAAAACGTCGTGGCATCTTGCTAGACGGCACAACGGATGGCAGCTCCCCGCGTTTGTTGCTACAAATTTTTTCTGAAAACGCTATCGGCCCCATCTTTTTTGAATTTATTCAACGTAAGGGTGATGAAGGCTTTGGCGAAGGGAATTTCAAAGCTCTGTTTGAATCAATTGAACGAGACCAAATTCGTCGTGGTGTACTAACAACAGATGATCGAATTGCGGTGTAAAAGGAGCACATCTATGAAAATTAAACGCATTCATCATGTGGCGTATCGCTGCAACGATGCCAAAGAAACCGTTGACTTTTATCAAAATGTATTGGGCATGGGCTTTGTACTTGCCATTGCCGAAGACCGCGTACCGTCTACTAAAGCGCCTGATCCGTATATGCATGTATTTTTAGATGCTGGTATGGGCAATGTATTGGCCTTCTTTGAACTACCCAATAGCCCCAAAATGGGCAGAGACGGCAACACGCCTGATTGGGTTCAGCATTTTGCCATGGAAGTCGACAATTTTGATGAATTACTCGACGCTAAGAAAAGATTAGAAGCACAAGGGCTTGATGTACTTGGCCCTACCAATCACGGTATTTTTCAGTCTATTTATTTTAGGGATCCTAACGGTCATCGTATTGAATTGGTGGCTAACAGCTGCACAGATGAAGAAATGCAAACCTTGCATGAGGTTGCCCCTGCCATGTTAGAAGAATGGAGCAAAACGAAAAAAGCCCCAAAACATGCGGCATGGCTGCACGAAAAAGAATTCACTCATTCTAATTAAAGGATACTCAATCTATGCAATTAAACGAAACCCATGACCCAGCGCTGCAAAGCTGGCTCGGCTCGGCCAATGAAGAAGGTACTGACTTTCCGATACAAAACTTACCCTTTGCGGTGTTTCGTCGTCATGGGTCACAGGAGGCATTTCGCGTTGGCACGGCCATAGGCGATCAGGTTATAGACCTTTCAGTACTCGCGACTAAAGGTTTATTTCTGGGTAAAACCGAACAAGCCCTTAAGACGTGTCTCTCACCTCAGCTGAATGAGCTTATGGCGCTGGGTTATGAATATTGGAGCAGTTTACGCTTGGATTTATCAAGAGCCTTACGAGTAGGCTCATCTTTACGAGGTGAAATCGAAAGCACGTTGGTGTCGATGACAGACGTTGAATACGCGCTGCCGGCTCAAATTGGTGACTACACTGATTTTTATAGCTCGATTTATCATGCGACAAATGTGGGTAAACAGTTTCGCCCCGACAATCCCTTACTACCTAATTATCAATGGGTGCCCATTGGTTATCATGGCCGCAGTTCGTCGATTGCAGTGTCGGGCCAACAATTCCACCGTCCCTGTGGACAAACTCGCCCACCAACGGCTAGTGAACCACAGTTTGGCCCCGCCCAAAAAATTGACTATGAGTTAGAACTAGGGATTTTTGTTGGTCGTGGCAACGCTTTAGGAGACAGAATTGCTATTGATGATGCTGACCAACATGTTTTTGGCTTATGCCTATTTAATGATTGGTCGGCTCGTGATATTCAAGCGTGGGAATATCAACCATTAGGACCCTTTTTGTCAAAGAACTTCGCCTCAACGGTCTCGCCTTGGGTAATTACTTTTGAGGCCTTAGCACCTTTTACTACACCGTGGACCAGAGCCGAAGATCATCCTCAGCCCATGCCTTATTTAGAATCAGATAAAAACCGTCAACGTGGCGGTTTAGACATCGTATTAGAAGTTGCCATCAGTACAGCAAAAATGCGAAAAAATAATGAAGAAGCTGAATGTTTGGCCACCACTAACTTTAAACATTCTTACTGGTCAGTGGCTCAGATGCTCGCTCACCATACGATAAATGGCTGTAATATGCGCCCAGGTGATTTACTCGGTAGTGGCACTCAATCTGGCCCCCATGCCAGTGAAGCGGGTTCATTACTTGAGTTAAGCCAAGGGGGTAAGCAAGCTGTAACCCTGAAAAATGGTGAGACGCGCAGCTTTCTAGAAGATGGAGATACCGTTATTATGCGCGGCCATTGCGCCAAACAAGGCGCCAAACGAATTGGGTTTGGAGAAGTAACAGGCACTTTGTTGCCTGCAAAAATACCCTAATCAATTCCGTGTAGTGAATCCAGCTTCAACAAAAATGCCTATCAACTGATAGGCATTTTTATGTCGGTGTTTGGTTTGCTCAGATGCCCATTTCAGATGGCCGCACGATAGTTACTCCGTTGGCATTCTTGCTACTGCCGCTGAAGCGCATTCAGCAATAACCTGAGTGTAATCTTGCACCATTTGCTGACCAATAATAAAAGGATTAGCCTTATCTGGATTGGCGCGTAATTCAGCCATACGCCTGAGGGAGTCATCGACAAAAGCGTGATTGCTCAAGGCCACATCAACGTTCATGTCCTTTGCCAATTTAGCGAATTTCTTTGCCGAATTAACGTAGGCTTGTGCTAATCCCTTATCTTTTGGGATCCCTGTCCCTCCCCATAGCGCCGCAGTGTGCCTTGCTCCATTTTCTGTCACTGGAAAAATCAAAGAGAGTGTCCCTGGGGTATGACCGGGAGTGAATACGATTTTAACCGTGGTGTCTCCTAAGGTGACTTCCTGACCATCAGTGGCAACAAGATCTTTATCTGGCGCAGTTGACCAATTTGGTGCTGGCATTCCAGGACGGGCGGGTCTGGGCGCAGGATTAGTTGCCATATCCCAATCGAGCTCACTCATCATGACCGAGGCCTGATATTTTTCGGCTAAATATTTAGCACCACCATAATGATCCCCGTGGCCATGAGTCACTATGATAGTTTTGATATCAGCGGGATCTAAACCCACAGACAGCATGCCTGATTCAATAACCTCTTGAGCTTCTTGGGTATTATTTAGTGCATCGATTAAAATAATTCCATCACTGGTTTGCAGGGCATAAGCGCCAACAGGGGTTACGCCAACATAATAAAGATTGTCAAATATCTTAGTGGCAGGTGGAACTGTTTTATCTTTGAAAAATGCCATTGCCCGATTATCGGTACTGCATTGCAACTCGGCAGTTGTGCGCATAAAAGTATCGCCCGCTAACGCATAGGCTTTATCAACGTGAGTTTGCGCAAGGTTTTGCTCAGTATTGGCTACAGCACTGCACCCTAAACAAAGTAAACTAACCGTCGTTAAAGCAAGTGTCTTTTTGTTTATCATTGACTTATTCCCTTTGACTGAATTTTATTCGCCATTTTAAAAGAGGCTAAGTGAAGTGCTCACTTCGACTTAGCCCGCTGTAACGTTATCTAGACTTAGTAGTCGAATCTCACACCTAAGCGAAAATATCGACCAATCAAATCATGACGTGTGTTCGATACGCCAAGGTCATCTAGTGCAGTACCGCCATCAAATCCAACGCGAGGAGGCTCTTTGTCAAACACGTTATCAATGCTGGCAAACACTTCAAAGCTCACATCGTCTACATCAATGCGACGACTGGCAGTTAAATCAATATAACTGACAGCATCAATTTTATTGTTATCAACATCAACACCAGACTGCCAACTTGCATCAATTACCCCCTCACCAATATAACGATGACGCAAAGAAACAGTATTAACATAATCGGTATACCGGATTGAGGTTAAACTCGCCCATTTTTGCGGGCCACCATTTACCGCACCATTACCACCGGCAAATTCACCTAAGAGTTCATCTTTTATGCCTCGATCTTTAGTGTAATGTTCAGTGGTATGGGTCCAAAATGACCGAATATCCACATTGCCGCCGGCCAACTCGAACTGGTAGGTGACTTCAAAGTCGTAAGCAGTCAACACTTCTTCGGTTAAGTTAACTGGAGAGTTAAAGATATTTGTCATCAGCCCTGTTGCAGAATCACGTTGAATCAAACTACAAAAGGAAGTCTCGCCGTTATAACAGCGATCAACGATGTCCTGGTCAAGCACGGTATCAATAGCGCCGTCCACGTTAATGTGAAAGTAATCTAAGGACAAAGACAGGTTTTCAATAAATTCAGGCTCATACACAATACCAAAAGTGGTGGTATCTGCTTCTTCGGGTGATAAATCTGGATTGCCGCGAATAGTGCGCGTGACCAAGTAGTTAGCCACACCTTCACCGAGGGGATTTTCGACGAAGGGGTCGTTAAAATACAAACTGTTAGTTTGTCCACCACTGTAGTATTCGTTTAAATTTGGCGCTCTGATATCGCGAGATTGGGTACCTCGTAAAGACACGCCCGCACCAATATCATAAGTTAAACCGCCTTTCCAAGTAGTGACTTTACCGCTGGTACTGTAATCAGTTAACCTCACTGCAGCATTAAAATCTAATGAATTGCCTAACGCTGAATCAAAAAAGATAGGCACTAATACTTCAGCAAAGACTTCATTAACGTCATATTCGCCTTCTGCATCTTTGTAGTTACCCACCCACCAACCGCTGACTTGCGAAATAGGATCGGCCTTACCACTAAATTGCTCTTTGCGATATTCGTAACCAAAAGAGGTAGACACAGCACCTGCATCAAGTTCAGTGATATCACCACTAAACGTGATTGAAAGTACGTCTTGGGTCAGCTCTAGATCTTGACGGGCAGTGCCAACAACATAATCAATAGCTGCTTGACTCGGAGCGCCTAAACCAAAAATATTAGCGGCTACACAGCCATTGCCAGGGTCGGTAAGGCTTGAACGACACACCACATTACCATTACCATCTGATACAGCATCCGTTGCCAGCGCATATTTTGCGGTATTGGCATCACTTCTGGTTTCATTAACGACGTCAATACTGCCACGCTCGTAATAAGCCGCCATCGACCACTTGTCATTTATTTCATAATCCGCGCCAATTAAATAGCGTGTCATGTCTCGTTCGTTGTATGGATTAGCGCGGCCAAAATCTACGTTTGAGCGCCCCATAGGCACAGAGGTCATACCAAAACTGTCCATCTGGTTAGCTAAGTCTGCGGGTAAGAATGGATTATCTCTTGAAATCGTTAGAGCACCAGCAAAACGATAATACGGCACTGACAGTGATTCTCCTTCCGTTGAGCCACTCATAAACTCTCCGTAAACTGTTAAATCATCTGTCACATCGTAGGTGGCATGTAAAAACCCAGTGATCTGTTGGTATTCTGCCAATATTTGCGTGCGGGCCGAAAAGTCATTTAACTGACCATCTCCGGTCATACTGCTGCCCAGTGGCCCCCCTGGATAACGCGTGCCAAAGTTAAAAGGTAATAAAGCACCCTCAGGTGAAAACGTAATTCCAGCTAAAGGGCCGGCACTCAAAAAGGTATGGCCAGCGTCAGAACCAATAAAATTACCGACGTTATCGACCACTAAACGCTGAGGCTCACCATTGCCCTCTGCATAAGCGGGGTTATTAACCAGTTTTGTACTTTTAAACCAATCCCGCGAGTCAGCGCGGTCAACACCATCTGCTTGGGTGTAATTAAGGCTACCGATAACGTGCCCTTTTCCATCAGCAAAATCAAAACCAGCGGCTAAATTTGCTTTAAATTCATCAGCATCATCGTAGCCTGAGCGGCCCGCTTGCACTGACCCCTTAACGCCGGTGAATTCTTTATCTAAAACTAAGTTAACTACACCCGCCACAGCGTCTGAACCCCACGCAGCCGATGCACCACCCGAAACGATTTCCGTGCGTTTTAACAAGGTACTGGGCAACATATTAATATCAACTTGGCCGGTCACTGCAGCACTTACCACCCGACGTCCATCAAGTAATACTAATGTGCGGTTACTGCCAATACCACGTAAATTAAGAAAATTAGCACCTTGTACACCAGAGCCCACATCATTAGCAGAACTGCGTGGTGAAGTTGCAGCGCCCATTGATGGTAAGCGGTTTAAAGCATCAGCCACATTCACAACACCCACATCATTTACAAAAGAAGAATCGAGTACCGTGGTAGGGGTAGGCGCTTCGTACCCAGGACGAGATTTAAGCCGTGATGCAGATACAACAATTAACTCTACAGCCTCTTCCTTGTCACTCTTGTTCGTATCAGCTTGTTCCTGTGCAGAAGCCACAGATAAAGGCATCGTGCTGGCAATGCCAAGTGCGAGAAGAACACTTGCACAGCAACGGTTGCGTAAAAATGGTTTATGTGTTGTTTTCATGAGTAGACCCTTGTTAATTACATGTTGCGCTGATTAACTTAAAATTCACAACTATGATGGTAATAGCATGTATAAAAATCTTACATGGCACAAAATGACTAAATAACTTGCATTTATTGACATATTATTTTTTATGCAAGTTGTTGAGCTGCAAATACAAATATCTAAGCAATGCTTGTATCTTGTGCTTATTTCCTCTGCCCCGCTAAGCAGCGATTAAGCGATACTTAGCAACCAAATGGTCAGCCGTTAACTGCCTTGCTTTTGGTGGCCTTCAGAACTTGCTCATTAACAAGTGCTAACTTCAGTCTGCCTATAACACTCATTAATTATTTGTAATTATTGTTAATAAAACATTAACAATACCAAATCCTCGCACACCCGCATTAGTGCAACAAGCGATATTATCCAAGCGATTAAACAGCTTTATAAAGCAATAAACGAGTCGTTTTTGCCCAACTTTTACTGTCACATGTTCTTTCCAAGCGGCCTTCGCCAAATGACGCCGCGTTTATTGATATTCGTCTGGCGATCGATAAAGTACGTCACACCAATCCTTTAGCGTGTTAGCGGAAATGGGGTTTTAAATTGGATGATGGCGGGGTTAACAGATGACGTTATATAGTTATTGGCGCTCTAGCGCTTCGTTTAGGGTGCGTATTGCCTTAAATATTAAGGGTATTGATTATCAGCAAGCAGCCGTTCATTTAGTAAGAAATGGTGGGGAGCAACACTCGGATTTGTACAAAGGTATTAACCCTCAAGAACTGGTACCTGCACTGATTGACGGCGACAATATTCTTACTCAGTCCATGGCCATCATAGAATATTTAGATGAGATGTACCCAAACCCTGCCTTATTACCCCAAGCTCCATTAGCTAGAGCAAAAGTGCGCGCCATGGCAAACATAATTGCAACAGACACCCACCCGATCCAAAATTTACGAGTGCTACAAAAACTAAAATACCAGGGGTTTAGTCAGGAACAAGTTAATAGTTGGGTTGTGCATTGGATTGAGTTGGGTTTTATAAGTCTTGAAAAAATGTTGAAGGATGTTCCGCAGGGACAATATTTTTATGGGGATACTCTCACCTTGGCAGACATTGCTATCGCCCCTCAGTTGGTTAACGCCAAGCGTTTTGGTGCTGATTTAAGTAAGGCCCCAAGAGTAAAAGAAAAAATTGATAGACTAATGGCATTACCTGAGTTTGATAAGGCTAAACCTGAGAACCAAGCTGACGCAGAATAAAACTCACACTAAACTAGGGCGTGAAGTTAATAAATTTGTATTAACTAAGGTAAAACATAAACCAGGTATACGGTTGTGCGCACTTAATTGCCAACCGTGGGTCTGAGCAATTTCACTACAAATGGCTAAACCTAGGCCTGCACCGTGATCTCGTCGATGGGGGCCACGCCAAAACCGTTCGAACATTACTGCTAACTTATCTTGCTCTACTCCTGGGCCCCAATCCCGTAAACTTAGTTGCGTAGCATCAATATCAATGCGTATTTCACTGGCGATTGGTGCATGTTGAATGGCGTTTTCCAACAAGTTTTTTATTAAGATAAACAAGGCGGCATTGTCCGCTTCCCAAATCACAATCGTTTCAGGTTTTATTCTCACTTGTACATCCGCCGCCTTGGCCATAGGCAGCAAGTAGATAAGAACTTCATTGGCTGTTTTTACCACATCTACTCTATCTAGTTTGAAGTTTTGCTCTTCGCTGACTTCAGCCAGTAGTAATAATTGTTGTACTTGACGAGACATGTGCTCAATGTCATTTAACAACATCAGCCTGTCTGGCGTTTTATCCTGCATTTCAATCTGGGCACGAATTAAGGCAAGGGGCGTTTTAAGTTCGTGGGCTGCAGTAGCCAAAAACTCACGTTGAATGCGATAGCCATTTTCCAGCCGAGCAAGAACCCGGTTAAAGCTATCCACCAAAGGTACAATTTCAGTTGGTATGTTTGCCGCTGATAGTCTTTCGTTTAATGAGCGAGGCGAAATTTTAGCTGCAGACTCAGAAATATCTCTTAAGGGGTTTAAAGTACATCTTAGGGTGATGTAGGCACATCCCCCAAAAACAAACAGCATGACTAAACTGAATAATACAACGCCAAACACCATAAAGGGTAAGGCAAAGCCTTTGTGCATTAAATTATAAAAGCGTTGACTGACCGCAAACTGGATAATCCAACTTTGGCCTTGATGTTGGTAGGTGCTGGCTGCACTATAATAAGCCAAACCTCCACGTTCAACCTTTTGAAATTGGTCTTTTGCTGCTACCAACACAGTATTCACAATGCCGAGTGTTGCGGCTGAACCTAACATAACGCGTCCATCTTCGCTTAAAACTCGATAGGCAGCTTCACGGTGTAGACTATCAAAAATCCAATTGAGCTCGTCATCATGCTTGCCAAAACCGATAGGCTGTCCATCTAGGTCAAATAACAGAGCATCGGCCATTTTGTGCGTAAAATTCATAAGATCTTTACTGGCAAGCCAGTCGCTTTTATAAAAAACAAATACGAAAGTTAACGCACTCACTAATACAATGGTAAGCACTGTGCCCACCACGTAAGCCAGCAATACTTTAAAACTAAGACTATTTGACCAGCTTGATTTAACGAAGCGCATAACCTGAATTTCTCATGTTTACTAATTCCAAACGTGAATCAATGGCTTTTAATTTGCGCCGAAGTCGATGTAATGCAACATCTAAAGCGTTTGGGGTAACGGCTTCACTTAAGCCCCACCCAGCGCCTTCTAGGGCACTGCGCCTTACTACATTGCCCTCTTTACGCACCAACAACATCATAATTTGTAACTCTGCAGGCGCCAAACTAATACTTTCAGCGCCACAATACATCATACTGATATCAGGTTTGATAGTGATATCTTTGAAGGTCGGTGCCAACACTATACTCTCGGCGGGCCTGCGCAGTAAGGCTCTAACACGTGCGACTAATTCATCCATAGCAAAAGGCTTGGTTAAGTAGTCATCAGCGCCAGTATCGAGACCTTCTACGCGGTCATGCAAGGCATCGCGAGCAGTAAGGATAAGACAAGGGATGGTATTTCCGGCCACACGAATTCGTTTCAACAATGACAGCCCTTCTCCATCAGGTAAACCTCGGTCGAGTACCATGGCTTGATAGTCTATTTGCTGAAACGCAGACCACGCGGTGTCAATTTTTTCAAATACATCAACCGCTATGCCAGCAGTATTTAACTGCTTGCTGATCAGGGCAGCCAAACGTTCATGGTCTTCAACAAGTAAAATACGGTTCATCAGAAAGTATGCATATAGATAAAAAAGAGGGTGTTTTCAGTGGAGCTATCTACCAGCGGGCTATCTTTGATTGCACTGCCCAGCTGACTTACTCCAACATCCAATATCATTGCGTTTTGCTTATCAAACATATAGGCACTTCTTAAACCATATTCAATGTTGAGGCTCGATTCACCCCTATATGCAGGACGATCACTGCGGACTTCATGAGCACGAACACCATAATGGTAATCAACAAAATGGTCATCTTGCCATGTTAGCATTAGCCGCGGGGATAACATAACGTGGTTTCCAAACATCCATTTTTTTTCAAAACCTAATTTTGCCCGATTACCTTCCCTGTCACCGGACACATCAAACATCCACTGGGCGCTAACATCGACCCAAGGGTTAACCCATTGCAGTTTTGCCCCCAAGGCAAACACACCCTTGCGCTCGTCCATGTCATTTAAAATCGGCGTGTCACGGGCTTCACTATTATCATAGCCACTGCCCAAGTCATATTCAGCACTTAGACTAAAATCAATCTGCTGTGAATGACTCATTTCGTAGCTTGGCAACTTAACATCAAGATGGGTTCCAAACCACCTGATGTAAGGATTTTCGTAGGTTATAATGGGGATTATTAGGGTGTCTCGAGCAATATCTTTATAGGCTTTTTGATTGCTGACTACTCCAACACCAGCCCCCCATTGTGAACCTTGAACTATCGAATGTTTTGGCGTCTGCGCTATCGTACTTGTCGAATACCATGTAGCCGACACAAGGCTTATGGTGAATAGAGCGTGCTTGAATCGCTCTTTTGCGTTTGATATTGGTAAAATCATGATAAGTATCTGCGCCGGTAAAAATGTCTCAACTCAGTATGGAAGGAGGCAACTTACCAAAAACTTACCGATAAATATTTCTTATCCCTCTGTTTATATACTTTCTCATAAACGCATTTGAGCCCACAGCCAGTGTTTAGCGATGGTGCTTCTAAAAGTGCTCAAAATAACCGGCTCGTAAAACCTATTTCCAGTAAGTTTTAAGAAAGATTAGCTGGTGTAACGTTTTGCCACCGTGCCCCCAATGTTCACTTAAGTCTAAACCCCAAAAGGTAACCTAATGAAAAAAAGTCTCTTTTTAATGATGCACCTGAGCCTACTGATATTAACCGGCTGTGTCTCCAACAAGGCTATTGATCAGGAAAGTATTCAATACTCAGATCCACTGGAAACAGTTAATCGTTCAATTTGGGATTTCAACTATGAGGTGCTAGACGCCTTCGTTTTGCGTCCGAGTGCCGTTGCCTATGTCGAATACATGCCGCAAGCAGCACGAACTGGTCTGTTGAATATGGCAGAAAACCTAGAAGAGCCTAGCAATTCAATCAACAACTTATTACAAGGCAAGGTTGCTGATAGTGTCAGTAGTCTGGGCCGCTTTGTCTTGAATTCCACAGTGGGTTTATTAGGTGTGATCGATGTGGCCAGCGAAATAGGACTCGAACGTAAAGAGGAAGCGTTTGGCGAAGTATTGGGTAGTTGGGGTCTAGAAACTGGTCCATACCTTATGCTACCCGCTTTAGGCCCGAGTGATGTTAGAAGCGGCGTGGGTGATTATGTTGATAATTTTTATGGCCCCTTAGACGCTCTTAATATTTACTTTTCTATTTTCCGTATGAGCATAAAAGCCCTTGATGCCCGCGGATCTGTGATTCAGCAAGAACAACAATTACATGCCTCAGCCGATCCCTATAGCTTTGTTAAAAATGCTTACTTTCAAAATCTAGAGTTTAAGGTAAAGGACGGAAAAATTGAAAAAAGTGCAGAAGAACAGCAGCAAGATGAAGAGATCGACGCGTATTTAAACAACCTTTAACACGCTCTAAAGACACTCACTTGACCTAAAAAAGCCTATTTTGCTAAACACAGGACCAGTAAGTTGTCAGTAAATATAAAGCGGTAAAGTGCTTATATTATCAAGAGGCAGTGAACCTATGTTCACTTAAAAAAGAGAAATCAACATGTATAGAATAATCATCACCTTAATCAGTATTTTTTTGCTATTTAATTCGGCATGGGGCTTGGCCGCTGAAGTCGATTCAAGCAACCCCTACTCCATGGTAGAACAAGTGGCCCGCAATACTTTTTCACGTTTAACAAGTGAGCGCGAGCAAATTAAGCAAGACCCCTTGCTTATCAATAAAGTGGTTGAGCAAGAACTTATCCCTTATCTAGACTATCGCTTTGCTGCGCTTAAAATTTTAGGCAAATACTATCGTCAGTATCCTCTCGAAAAAATTAACCAATATACTGAAGTCTTTAAGACCTACTCTGCCTCTGTTTTCGCCAATGCCCTTCATTATTACCAAGACCAAGCGGTTGAATTTGAGCCAGCCCGAGAATTTAACAATCAAAAACAAACCACCGTACGCCTTAATATCAATCAGGGTAGCAATAGTATTAACTTGGCTTTTGTGGTGAGAAAAGATACGAAAACCGAACAATGGCGTGTGTATGATGTGGTAGCAGAAGGCATCAGTATGTTGTCTAGTTTACAAAGTCAGTTCGAACCCATATTAAGAAAAGAAGGCATTGAAGCGGTAATGAAAACTATGCGTAATACAAAAGACTGAGGCCCGAGCCCGTCATTAAAATAAAACACTCTTTTTAACTTAAGCCTCAGAAGCATATTTAGGTCTATGGGCATAGAAGCATATGGGGCACACAATTCTAGTTTTAAGACTAATGACTTATAACACAAACGCTGAAATAACTGATGAGATGCCCTTCTCACGCTTAAAACCCGCATGGTCTTGTGTCAGAGCAAATCGGGATGAGGACCTTAACATAGCTTGGGCTTTCTCTTCTTTTTGCTGGCGAGATAAAACGGCTGATTTTCTCATGCCTTGCCACCTGTTCTTGATGCTTGATCAGTGCAAAAACTTAAAAGCTCGTATAACAACGAGCTTTTAATTGTTTCAATGTCCTTTAAAGCTGAGGAATTTGTCCCACCCGGGCAATCATTTCAGTAATAATTTGTAAGTCCAGTAGAAACTGTTCAACCCGTTTAAATTCGTTGGCATTGTGGCCGGTGTATTTTTCATTCGGCATTGCCAAGCCAAACTGTACGCCATTGGGCAAATTATGCACTGACGTGCCGCCATTTGATGAACCAAAAACCCGTGGCATCGCTAAATTCTCAGTAGCCACATCCAACAACGCATTGACCCAATACCCTTCG
Organism: Paraglaciecola sp.; assembly: GCF_030730205.1. Classification (GTDB taxonomy): domain Bacteria; phylum Pseudomonadota; class Gammaproteobacteria; order Enterobacterales; family Alteromonadaceae; genus Paraglaciecola. The sequence goes on along the minus strand of NZ_JANQVQ010000019.1, from coordinate 82,312 downwards.
GGATTACGGTACATGGGTGCACGGATGCCGGCACTGAGTTCAACATTAATACCCGACTTTTGTTTCCACAATGCCAGCTTTGCTAGGATATCCTGCTTGATGTCGTCGACTTCTCGGCCCACTGGCACGCGTAAGTTCACGCCCACTTGCAAACTCGTTTCATTGAGGTTTATTAAAGTTACTGAATGGGTTAAGGGGCCCATAAAGTCATCAGCAAAACCTATCCCCAGGTTCTGCCCTAGATAACTTATGCCCCAATTGGCTGCCACGTAACTGGCTGCGTCGGTAATATGGTTCGAGCTAAACATAGGGGTTTGCTGCTGTGCAAATGCGATGAACGCTAACATTCTTGAAACTGGATTAACCCCGGATTCGGGTTCAGAGGAATGGGCAGAGATACCTTTTACTGTTAACTCAACACCATAAGAAGCCTTAGATGCGGTAATCGTAAAATTACCGCCATTGGCTTGTATAAATTGACTTGCAAGCTTGTGTAATTGCGTCATTAAGCTAGCAGCATCAGCGCTATTGATTTGAGCAACACTGGCTCCAGGAATTTGATTCATGGCAAGTCCCCCCGTAATTGCCACAATCTCAGCACTGGCTTTACTGTTCGCTTGTCCCGCTCTAACTGGGAATGTTGCCATCACGCCACCAGAGCCTTTTTCTGCAATAACCACTGGATAACCGCCGTCTAATGCTAAGTTATAGTTGGGGGTAGGATTGCGGGCAAAATAATAAGGTATCGCGTCTGAAGAGGTTTCTTCGGTGGTATCGATCAATAAGTGAAAGTGACGCAACAAAGGAATATTTTCTTCTTGGATCACTTTCATGGCATACATGGTTACAACAATGCCATTTTTATCGTCTTCTGCGCCCCGACCATACATGCGGTCGCCGATTAAGGTCAACTTAAAAGGATCGAGTTGAGTACCGTCTTCAAGGACCCACAACGAAGGGGTCACAGGCACAACATCAGCATGAGCATGAATACCAACCACTTCATCAGAACTCCCCTTCAGCGAAACTTCAAATACGCGGTTGTCGATATTGCGAAAAGCCAAGTTAAACTTTTTGGCAATAGCGGCAATGGCATCCGCCATAAGATAAAACTGCGGATTGTCGTGCTGCGCTACCCCCTCAACTCTAAACGTTGGAATGGCAACCAATTGAGCCAACGTTTCAATTGCGTCCTGACCGTGTTTAATCCGCGTATACAAACCCAATAAACGCTGCAGCTGATGTAATTGGCCTTCGTTTAACGTCTCTTTTGCGCGATATTTATTTATTGCAAGACCTAAGCTCTCATGCTGATTTATGGTGTGTAATGTCAATACCTGAGTTAAAAAGTCATCAAATGTATCGCTAGTTTGTAACCTTGTATTGGCGATAATCTGGGTTGACATCTTAGGGTTTAAATTTGCTGGGGATGCAGTGGCATAAACAGCGTTTACCAATCCGGTGATGATCAGCAAACCAGCCTTTAACAAAATATTCAAAGTAAGGTTATCCTTTTAGTTTGGATAGAGTAAACAGCCGACTATCTTATCGTGACATACAGACAATCCAAAACTTCAGATGAAAAAACAGCGTAAAGCGGCAAAAGTTGAGTAAATAAAAGGCTATATTGTTACAAGCGGTAATGATAAGCCGTGATATTTGCTCCTAGACTCCCTCTTGCCGCTTCAACCTAGGCTATATCAATAGCAATGACACAAACAGTGAGAGTGCGCTTTTCAAAAAGCGCTATCACTAAATGCTCAATAACGTTATTCAGGATCACGCTATACCGGTCGGTTAAATTTCAGAAACAATAGTAAAACCACCGTAGATTAACCGTTTACCATCGAAAGGCATTGGATTGGTTTCTGGATCCATTCGAGGGTCTTGCATAGAAGCCTGCCAACCTGCATCACGGATGGCCTTAGATGGCCAGATTATCCAAGAAAATGCGACGGTTTCGCCCTCCTTTTTTTTCACCGCGAATGGAAATGAGGTAATTTCACCCTCAGGTATCTCGTCTCCCCACGTATCAACCACTTGCAAAGCCCCATTGTCTTTTAAAACACGGGCCATTATCTTTGCATGCTCAATAAACGTATCTTTGTTTACATCAGGTACCGCAGCGACAAAACCATCTACATATGACATTTACGTATTCTCCTATCTATTAAATAACCATCGCCTATTTTTAACGCAACGCGTTTCATCAATAAAACACCCTACTGCATAACTCAGTCCTTTTCAGCTTATTAAACTGCAATCGTTAGGTTTTGCTTTTTTTAGACGTATTAGCTGCCTAAACTTGATGCTGTTTATCTTTTCAACAGAGCTTAGAAGCTAAGACAAATAAAACAAGGCTCTTTAATTGCCTGATTACCCACGCAAACAAGATTATCAGTTTAATAAATAGGGCATTTAATGATGATTGAATTTGATGAAAGCGTTCGGCAATTAGTGCTATTCACATTAAGTAGAAGGTACACGAAAGTCCAATACAGATAGACTGGCCATCCAACAAGACAAAATCACGGCTCCCTTACCTCGTCTCAACAACATAAACGCGCGCTATTTCGCAATTTAACAGCAAAACGTAAGCTCTCAGGGTCAATCCTAAGGGAGTCAATTTACAACAGGATTATTTTCTACAAGGTCAGCTCATGATGATTGGCAATGCTCAGAGCTTAAAACGATCACACTCATTCAAGGGCAGTACGCTCGGCTTTTTGCAATACCGTATTACTCGTGTTTTTATCAAATAAATCTGAATAGGCCAACGTGGCATGGGCGTGTTCTTTCATTAAGGCTTCGGCTCGTGCACCTTGACCATTAATCAAGGCATGGTAAATCGCGTGGTGTTGCATATGCGCATAGTGTAAACGGCGATATTCTCTGTCTAATTGCTGAGGGTTAAACGCTAACGCACTCACCGAAGCAAAGGGCAAATGTTCGCTTAAGGCCAGCGCCGCTTTCACCGCATCGTTGCCACTAGCGGTAATGATTAAGTCATGAAAACGCATATTCATGTTGTGGTATTTTTCAATATCGTCTTCTACTAATGCGCCATTTTCAAACAGGAGGTCGCCAGCAGCTAAGCAAGTCTGCATTGCTTCCCGACAGCGTTGATCGAGGCTTTTTTCTGCGGCCTGTCTTGCTGCTAAGCCTTCAAGTACTCCACGTACCTCGATAGAGTCGCCTATTTGCACAGCACTAAGATTTCTGACTTGATAACCTCGGCGAGGCAGTTTTTCAAGTAAACCTTCTTGTGCCAATGCACGAAAAGCAATCCGAACTGGTGTACGTGAAATGCCTAATCGGTCGGCGGTAGGTATTTCTGCTAAACGTTCACCGGCACTAAACTCACCTGAAATAATTTTGTCACGCAGTATTCGAACAACCGATTGCCCATCGCGAACCATACTTTCGCCCCCTAATTTAATGAATACACAATTCTTTGTCTAATCTCGTGTATACAGTGTATTGGATCCAATTGTAAAAAGCAGCAGTAGCGCTCTGGTTAAATTAGCGCTCACAACTCAGTGAATCAAGGATTGGCATTCGTCACCTGTAAGTTATTGGATCCAATTTATGCATTTTAACTTGATCTTTACTTATTTAATCGTATTATTGGATCCAAAGTTAATTATTTGTAAAAACCATGACTCAACAAACTTTCCCTCTCAATACGTGGTATGTCGCGTGTACTCCAGACGAAATAGAAACACAGCCTTTTGCCCGTAAAATTTGTAATATTCCTCTGGTATTTTTTCGTAATCAAGACAATGAAATCAAAGCGCTAGAAGATTTTTGCCCCCACAGAGGGGCAGCTTTATCTTTAGGTTTTGTCGAGAATGGCCAGTTAGTATGTGGTTATCATGGTTTACGCATGGAAGATACCGGCAAAGTTGCCTCAATGCCGAATCAACGAGTAGAAAATTTTCCTTGCATTAAAGCGTATGCCACTGTCGAGCGTTACGGATTTGTGTGGTTATGGCCCGGTGACCAAGCCTTAGCAGACGATAAGCTTATCCCAGAATTAGAATGGGCTATTAGTGAGAACTGGGCCTATGGCGGCGGGCTCTATCATATTAACTGTGATTACCGCTTAATGGTTGACAACCTCATGGATCTGACTCACGAAACCTATGTCCATGCCAGTAGCATCGGGCAAAAAGAAATTGATGAATCCCCGGTTGCGACCAAAATGGAAGGCAAGCAAGTGGTGACAAGTCGTTTTATGGATGGGGTTTTTGCGCCGCCATTTTGGAAAAATGCACTCAAGGCCAACGACTTAGCAGATGATGTTTTAGTTGACCGCTGGCAAGTTTGTCGATTTGATTTACCTAGCCATATCATGATTGAAGTGGGCGTAGCGCATGCTGGTCACGGTGGCTACAACGCTCCGGCTGAAGTCAAAGCCAGTAGTGTAGTGGTTGATTTTATTACTCCCGAGTCTGACACTTCCATTTGGTATTTTTGGGGCATGGCGCGTAATTTTAAACCTCAAGACCAAAGCCTGACCGACTCAATTCGTGATGGTCAGGGTAAAATTTTTGCGGAAGATCAAGAGGTGTTAGAAAAGCAACAGCAGAATTTGCTTTTCTACCCAGACCGCCAAGTGCTTAAACTCGATATTGACGCCGGTGGTGTCATGGCTCGCCGTTTGATTGAGCGTGCGATTAAACAAGAACAAAACTCTGCTGTTTTAGCAAAGTAACCTTAGGTTAATGTCCCTTATGATTCACGTTACTGTAAGTGAAAAATCCGTCCTCAGCGACCGCATTTGTCGTTTATTGCTTTGTGCTGCTAATGGCCAAGAATTGCCTAAAGCCACACCCGGCGCTCATATCGACGTACATTTGCCTAATGGTCTAGTGCGTCAATATTCATTGTGTAATGAGGCAAATCGTAATGGCTACGAAATAGCCGTTTTAAACGAACCACAAGGCCGAGGTGGTTCTGCTTACATACATGAACATCTAACTATTGGCGATAGTCTGCAAATCAGTGAACCGAAAAATTTATTTCCTTTAGACTCCAGTGCAAGACGTACCATACTGATTGCTGCTGGCGTGGGTATTACCCCCATTTTGAGTATGGCGGAACATTTGCTTCAAACTGGCGCAGATTTTACCTTGCACTACTGCACTAAAACTCCCGAACAAACGGCTTATTTGCAACGGATCACACATTCAGGTTTAGCTAAATTTAGTCATTTTCACTTCAGCCAAAACGGTAGAGTAAATCTCGCCCAAGTGATTACTGCGCCACAAGACGATCTGCATGTGTATGTTTGTGGGCCGAATGCATTTAATGATGCCGTAATTGAATGTGCTATCAGTAAAAACTGGCAAGGGGCGAATATTCATCGTGAGTATTTCAGTGCAGCGCCAATCGACCATAGTTCCGACGGCAGCTTTGAAATCGAAATTAACAGTACAGGTGATGTGTTCAATGTCCCCGCCAATGAGTCGATGCTTGAAGTATTGGAAGATAGGGGATTTTTCATTCCTGTTGCCTGTGAACAAGGCGTATGTGGAACATGTATTACCGGTTTACTCAGTGGTGAAGCAGAGCACAAAGATGTATTTATGACCCCTGATGAGCATAGCAAAATGAATAAAATCACGCCCTGTTGCTCACGGGCCAAATCAAAGCGTTTAGTGCTCGATTTGTAATATTATTTAGGCGAGTGCTTTTGTAACTTGCGCTGTAAACTGCGCCGATGCATACCTAAGGCATCGGCAGTAAGGGTGACATTTCCTTGGTTTGCCAATAATACCCGTTGAATGTGCTCCCACTCAGCTTGCGCTTTGGTCATGGGCTTTGGCTCAGCCCCCGTCTGCGCTAAGGGTGTCTCTTGCAGACGCTCAATCAATTCCTGCAATCCGACGGGTTTGGCAATATAGTCGGTGGCGCCTCTGCGCATGGCTTCTACTGTAGTGGCAATACTGGCATAGCCAGTAAGCATAATCAGATGTTTGGGCGCAAATTTAGCTTTAAGCGGAGCAATGCCGTCAAGGCCTGAACCTTCAAGTAACATCATGTCTAAAAGTATGCCATGCACAACTTGTGCTGGTGCAGCTAGGGCTTGCTCTAATGATGTATACACACTTACTTGAAACTGCTCAGTGCGTTGTAAGCGGCGCTGCAACACTTCAATAAACGTCACATCGTCATCTATTACCAAGAGATTAAGCATCGGGTGATGGCTCTTGTACGGGCAAATTAATTGTCGTAATGATGTGTTTTCCTTGTTGCTGCCAGTTCACTTCACCGGCAAATTTTTCAAGAGTCGCATTACTCAGTACCGCGCCAATACCATGCCCTTTGGTACTGGGCGTAACCCGGCTGCCTAAAGCGGCAAGTGTTTCTTTTGACAAGGCCTCACCCTCATTGATAATTTTTATCAACCAACTTTTGTTTGATTGTGAGGCACTGATGCGCACCGCAGAGTGTTGCGCCAAACTTGCTGCCTCACAGGCATTGATGATGATGCTGGTTAGTGCTGGCAAGATAGTGCGGTCGGCATGGATAAGTGCTGTTCTGTTGTCATCTACTAACTGCCAATCAATAACTGATTCCGGCCGAGCGACGTGCATCAACTGTTGTAAAGATGACCACAACTCCTGTATTGAATAGGCATGTAAACGTTTTTCTCGTACATCATCCGCAACCTCACGCCAATTCAGCAGATGCTGCTCGATGCGCTGAAATTGCTGTTCGAGACAAAGAATAAGGTCAGACTGAGGTTGTTGCTCTAGTACTTCCTCGAGTAATAAGCGGATTGATTGCACGGGCGTGGCGACATCATGACTTAATTGAGCGGCGGCAGTACCAATGGCTAATAATTGCTCATCCCGCAATTGTTTTTCGCGTAGGGTGTTGACTGTTTTTTCGCTTCGAAAAAGTAACACTCTAAAATACGCGACTAACACCGCCATCAATGCCGCGGTGAGAACAAAGCTACCAACCATCGCATAATAATGGCCAAGCATTTGCCCATGATGACTATGTTCAGACAACAAGGCTAATTGGGTCAATTGGGCAAGGATACTTAGCAACAACACCACAGTAGCATGGGTGTAAGGCAACAACATAAAGCCCAGCACCAAAGGCACTAATAAAATGGCGTTGAAGGGATTGGACGCTGCCCCGTTGATCGCAATAAGCCCATTGATGGCCAAAATTTCGAATAATAATAGTGCCAACATCAGCCAAGGTGCAAAACGTATCTGGCGGCGCAGTGCCAACACAATCAATAACAACATAAGGATCTATCCCTAACATAGGTGGGGTGCAGAATACTTAAAATTGGTAGTTTAGGCCAAAATTAAATGAACGCCCCTCACCTACCAGTTGCTGAAATCCTTGAGTGGTGTCTCGTTTATATTCTGCGACTGAAACACCGCCTAATGGCATATGGTAATACTCGTCAAACACGTTAGTGATGGCAAAAGTCAGTCTCACGCTAGCGACTTCGATTTGACTTGTAAAATTGATCAAATGGTAACTGTCCGTGGGATTTTCAAGCCGGCTCTCATCTACGGAATCCTTTTCTGCGACCCATTGCCACACGAGAGCATGCTGCCAATCACCCAATTCTTGTTGCAAGCTGAGTTCTGTTTGTAAGGGCTTGATTTGATATAAGGGCTCGTTGCTCCCATCCCTTTCACCATCAGTGGTGGTAAGCGTGGCATTTAGGCCAATTCGCCCCATGCTTGCGTTATTGACTAGCTGATAACCTCCCTCAAATCGGGCACCGTACAAGGTAGCGTCTACATTACTAAATTGCAGAATATTTCGTTTCGTCAGCTCGCTGGCGCCATTGTTAAAACTGCCAATAAGCTCAACATCCACATAGTCTGAAACGTTGGTATACCAGAGCTTAGCACTGAATTTCCACTCATCGTTTTGAGCGCTTTTAGCAAAACGAACACTTGCCGTGTGCGCAGTTTCAGGCTGTAAATCGATTCTGCCAACATACCCATTTCCATCGCCAAACCAGCCAATCATAGTGGTGGCCATGGTGCTGCGCCCCCAACTGTAGCGTTCGTATAAATTTGGCGCACGGTTCTTACGAGCGAGACCAAACTCAAAAGACTCATGTGGGGATATTGAATAGCGGGATAATATACTGATATCCACTAGGGTATCGCTTTGTTTTCGGTCAAGGGCGTTAAAGGCCATTGCAGCGCTTGCATTAACATCCATCATGCTGCCCATTCCTCCCATGCTCATGCCGTCGCTATAAGCTGCTACGTCCCCCGTATTGGTGCTAACGTGTTCAAGGCGAATGCCTGAAGATAGCTGCCAGTTTGCCTGCAACTGTTGTTCAAACTCAGCAAAAGCGGTAATACGTCGACGTTGACCAGCGTTAATATTGATATAATCGTTAGGCCCCATCATCATTGAACCTTCAACTGCGGGCCACCAATCATCAATCTGATAGTCATAGAAGGCATGGCCTACTATCAATCGTTGCTTGGCATTAAGATCAACACCCCATTGGAGTTGATAGCTCAGGTCTTTTGCATCCGTGTTCATAGGCATCATGCCGGTTTTTTCTGCACTGAAAAATCCCATTTCATGTTTAACGTGGTGCCAATTAAGCTGCGCCTCAAATTCACCTTGTGCTAATTGGCGCTGATACTGCGCAGTTAAGCCAACACTATTATTATCGGTCATGTCCATATATTGGTTAGGAAACCCTTGAAACGGAATAGACTGGTGCATTAATTTTATGGCAAGCTGCTGCGTATCGTCGCGCACTGCTGCGCTTAAGCTGTGATTTTGCGCACGATAAAGCGTATCTAGTACCTGCTGCCCCTGACCATCTTGATAACTGTTGGCATCATCAAAAGCCCCCTGATATTCAAGGCTTAGCCAAGTATTAGCGAAGCTTGTGCCCACACCTATCGATTTTCCTTGATTGTTGCTGCGGTACTGAGCTGACACATAAGCTGAACGCCAAGCGAGTGTTTCATCATCATTATACTGCGGATTGATTGAATTAACGTGGATCACACCTGCAATATTATCGCCCCCCGCGCTGACCGGAGAAATTCCTGCTACCACTTCCAGAGCGTGCACCTGGTTCGCTGAAATATACGACAGTGGGGGGTTCATATGATTTGCGCACGCAGCGGTAATATCCGCACCATCGACTACAACCTTAACCCTATCTCCCATCATCCCATTTAAAATCGGTAAACTCGACATACCACCAGCGGCAGAAAAATCCACACCCTGCTCTTTTAATAGCGCGTCAACACTACCTAAGTAATGGTTAGTGTTGAGATGATTGCCGTGGACTTCAATGATATCCGTTTCATCGTCAGCGAACACGGATGAGCAGTAAAAAACCATAAGAGCAAGGGCAATGGGTGACAAAACGGGCGAATTAGAGGGATTAAAATGCGCAAAACCAGTAAATTTCATTAATTACCTTGATAACTGCAATGTATTAGGTGGCAGTATACAAAGGCACTTAAGTGCTTGAAATGCGGCAAATTGTCGCACCTAATCAGAGTCAGCCATCTGACCATTGATATCTTGTCGGGTCGTCAGTCACCCCAGCGTATTAGTCTTATGAATTCAGCATATAAAAAAGTAAATAGCGCGGTATGGAGCAGCAAAACCTGAGTATCAGGATTGCACTTTACACTAACAGGGGATAACAATGCGCAGTGTTGACATGCTAATTTTACTCACATAATCAGGACTTAACTCGCCTATTTCAGACCAAAATAGTGTGATGGCCCTATCAATATGTGTAACCCAGTGGGTAAGGCTACCGTGCTTGAAGGCTATTCCCTTAAGTGCGGTCGACCATCCTTATGCTTTACAGTAAATTCAAGCCATTGGCAGCAGGTTAGCCAGCCTGAGTGTTGACTAGCGCTGCGCCGTGCGGGCTTTACCCTTACGCCTTGGGATCGATCCGTTTAGGTCGGCATGTGAGAAGTGACAAAGCGATTCACTAGCCGACTGATGCTTGCGACAATAATTGGTCAAATACCTCATAGTGCTTGTCTCTTACAGAGTCACACAGTTGGCAATAATCTTTGCTCCGTAAGTTGATAGATTGATTCTGTGACGCGTTAATTATTTCAATTTTAATACAGGCCAACAACTGATTGACCTTTGCCTTTTGCTCTTCGTTAGCGGGCAAACCACTGCGCCATGCCCTATCTGTGGTTTCGGTAATTTTTTGTTGTAAATGCGTAAGACGAATGCGCGCGGTATTGTTGCAAGCACCATCCAGTAAAACAGTGGTGCCCATCGTTTTGACTTGATCGATACACTCAAGGGCGACTAACCATTCGCACCACAGCACGCGATTATTTCTGATGCCGCTCAATTTTAAACGAGTCAAACCATGACTAAGGGCAATATCGTCAATTAAATACAGTACATTCTGGATCAATGAGTTGTGTTGCAAGACATTGTTATCCGCCGAGTGTGATGGAAAGTTTTGGCTTAATTTGGCCCAATGTTCGCTGATACTTAACCACAATTCATTGGCGAGGATCTTATTGTTGTTTTGCAATATGTCATCAATATTAAGCTTAATGTCTTGTTGAATATGCTTAATTTCACTGTCTAACTCCGGCTCGTTTTGCACATAATGAGCAACCACACTTCGATGTTTTTGCAATAAATTTAGCAACAAACGCAATTGTTGAAGATAACGCAATCCTTCTCTTTGCAGCGTGACTTTATCTTTGGCTCTGTAATGTTTATAAAACAGTATCAGCAGAGCCGCGAATAATAGGCCAATTAACATCATCCATAGGTGAAACATAACAGCACTTTCTCCTCGTTTGTTTAGGTTTGTCAGTCGATAACTAGCCGGGGTACCACCCTGCTTTTGCTAAATAAAACAAGGTGCTTATCTCCTGTACAGATAAAGGTTTAAGCAAAAGCCAGGGGCAGAACACAAGCCAAATCGATACTCGATTCATCGTCCCCTGTACGACTGATTAGTGCAGCAGGTTTTATGCCATGAGGAACTAAATTATTCTTTACCTTACAAAGCTCGTTCTTAAGCCTTAAGTAAAGGAAATGAGCGGATGTATTGGCGCCATCGTTGGGCAACGATGCCTTAGCGACTGTAATACGCACCAAGCCAGTGCGTAAAATTTACCAAGAAATGCGCAAACAGTTTAGCGTAGCTGATTATCGGTCGCCGGTTTCACAGGCAAGAGTAAAGCTCTGAGTTTTCTAAAGGGAGTCAATACGATGATGTTGCCACTCAAAACTAAAATAAAACCTAAAAATGAGTTGGCTTGTAGTACAAATCCTTCAAATAAGATGCTTAATACCACAGCCACCACTGGAAATAACACCACGGTATAACTGGCTTTTTCTGGGCCGATGTCTTTTATCAAAATAAAATAAAATGCAAAAGCCAATACAGTACCAAAAACACTTAAATACAATAGGGAGCCCACATAAGCGGCCCGTGTATCGAAACTGAATTGCCCGCCACTTAACATCACATACACTGATAAAAAGCCGGCCGCATATAACATGCCCCACGCATTACCCTGCAATACGCCGATGTTACGTTTTGAATTTCGCACGCTCGTCATGTTACCCAGTGACGCGATCATGGTGCCTCCAATTGACAAGCCCAAACCGATCATGGCTTCGCTAGACATATCAAAGACTTTAATGTCCTGCCAAAACAAGGCAACAATACCGGCTAAGCCAAGGCCTGCGCCCACAAACATTCGCGGAGCAATGGCTTTACCAAAAAATAAGCGATTATTGACAATATTCATCAGTAACAAAGTTGAAAAAGCGATAGACGTCATGGCGGAAGTTAGATGAGCCTGCGCCCAATACAACATCAAGTAATTACCACCAAAGTTACATACTGCTAGGCATATAAAAAACAAATGATCTTTGGCTTCGTACTTTAAAGGAAGTTTTTTAATAAGGCAGTAGGCCCACATTAAACCGGCTGCAATGGCAAAACGGTAAACCAAGGACGCTTCAGGCGCTACCACGCCTAGTTGAAATTCGATAGCGAGCCACGTTGAGCCCCAAATTAAAACTGTCAAAACATATAACAAGGTACTGCGCATTAATGAGCTCTCACCACCAAAATTCTGGACCGGGATTGTACTATAAGATGGGCCTTAAACACCTACCTCTTCATGTCGAAATTAACGTTTAAACTTCGTCTCCAAAATTACAGAGGAATTGGTGCGCTCTACCCCTTCGAGGTTACCAATATCGTCTAATAATTGACTTAATTGTTCCAAAGATTGAGCTTGAACCACTGCAATAAGATCAAACTCACCACTTATTGCATATAGCTCGGCTATCTGACTGATTAAACGCAATTGGCTATTGGTTTTTGCCGTGAGCTTTTGCCTGACTTTAATTGCGACGTGTGAACAAACGAGTTCACTTAAGTACTGACTACCAAACTCCACTGAATACCCTTTGATCACGCCAGTTTGCTCTAATTTAGTTAAACGATTTTGCACCGTTGAACGGGATAAATTGAGGACTCTGGCCAGATCAGAGATCGTCGCTCTGGCATTACTCCGTAATATCGAAATCAGTTGTTCGTCTTTATCGTTTATCATTTTGCACATTAATTTGGTTAATTTGCTTTATTTTACTGTCAATTTAACCAGTTTAACACTGCAAATTTACCTTCATTTCATGAACAATAGGGACTGCTCAATCGCAGCATAATTAAATAGGTAAGCTACTTTCATGCACATAATTAGACCCATTCGCTCAGATGATTTCAGCGCTTTGCAGCAAATAGCTATTGAATCGGGTCACGGTTTTACGTCTTTACCGCAATGTGACGAGCAGCTTGGCGCAAAAATTCAAGCCGTAGAAAATACAGTGAATAATCTGAATCCGGTAAATCACGATGGCAGCTATTTATTTGTGCTAGAAGATACAGACAGCAAAGAAATTCTCGGTACCACGGGCATAGAAGCGTCTGTTGGCATGACCTCCCCCCTCTATCACTATCGGCTTAGCAATATCAAACAATGCTCAAAAAGTTTGGGGGTAAATAAACTCGTTAGTACCCTTAATGTGTGTAACGACTATCATGGTGCCACTGAGATCTGCACCTTGTTTTTACGTGAAGCCTACCGTAAGGGTTTGGCTGGCCGTTTGCTGTCAAAGGTCCGTTTTTTATTTATGGCGCAGCATCCACAGCGATTTTCATCTACCGTCATTGCAGAGATGCGCGGTGTCAGCGACCAGCATGGCAAGTCACCTTTTTGGCAATGGCTACAAGAACACTTTTTTGACATCGAATTTAATGACGCAGTGCACTTAGTTGGTGTAGGCGAAAAACACTTTATCTCTGAGTTAATGCCAAAACATCCCATTTATGTCAGCTTACTCAGTCAAGCGGCCCAAGCAGTCATCGGGCAAGCACACGATAATACGGTTCCTGCCTTACGCTTATTGCAACAAGAAGGCTTCGCACATAAGGGGTATATTGATTTATTTGATGCAGGTCCGACGGTCGAAGCCCAGCTAAATGAAATACGCAGTGTCAATGACAGTATCACCGCTACCGTTAATATCGCTGATGTAAGCAGCAACGACAATATTATGCTGTGTAATACCAAGGTTCGCGATTTTCGTGCCACGGTCTCCAATCAGGTAAGTTATGATGATAAAAGCCTTGTTTTGACCATTAGCCCAGAAATCGCAGAACATTTACTGCTAGCAAACAATGATCTAGTCCGATTTTTAACCCTTTAATTGACTCATTCGGGTCATTGTAGCTTTTTCAAAGCAGTGAGTAGGCTGCCTAATGACTTACTAAATGTGCAAAATCATAAAATACATGATGACATAGTGAATAAATAAGCAGGCTTTGGTTGACTCTCAGGTGGCATTATATTTTATTGGCTCAATAAAATTAATTGCGAGCCGACAGCGCAATGCGAAGACGATATTATTTACTCCTACCCCTTTTTTTATTGAGTTGCACGATGCAGTCACAAAAAAACGTTGAAGCCTCCCCCAGTACCCTATCCTCTTTTGAGGAGTTTGCCCTTTATAACGGCACCATTCCCGGCTCCATTTCAACGGCTAATTTAGAATACGTGCGTGAAGCAGCCCATCCTGACGCATTTATAATGAATGTGACACATCCCAGCATACGAGCCTATATCCCTAATCCCCAAATAGCTAATGGAACCTCAGTGATCATTTTACCTGGAGGGGGTTATGCAGGTGTGTCGATTGTAAAAGAGGGGTATCAAGTCGCAGAACGCTTGCGCGAACTTGGCGTGACGGCCTTTGTCTTAAAGTATCGTATGCCCTTAGCACAGAGTATGCAGGATAAAACCACAGGTCCATTACAGGATGCTCAGCAAGCGATTCATTGGGTTAGGAGCCAAGCGCCAAAATGGCATTTAAATCCACATAAAGTAGGTATCATGGGCTTTTCTGCCGGCGGGCATTTGGCAGCATCTGCGGCAATATTATATAAGCAAGCAATCAATCCGGCTCTTGAGGGGGAAAACCTGCGACCAGATTTTCAAATATTAGTCTATCCAGTTATCAGCTTCGAGCAAGAAATCACACACCTAGGCTCAAGAGACAAACTCATTGGACCACAACCCAATCCTCAGCAAGTCCAACATTATTCAATAGAAAAACAAGTGAGTGATTCAGCTCCCCCAGCGTTTATTGTTCATGCCGGAGATGATGTTGCAGTGCCGGTAGAAAACTCACTTTCTTACTATAGGGCCTTACACAAGCGCAAAATCTCTACTCAAATGCTGATTGTCCCTAGCGGTGGTCATGGTTTTGGCTTGCGCAATGAATATGATTGGTTTGCTAATTTAGCAGAATGGTTAGGCAATATGGGGCTATTGTAAGCGCCCCTATCACTGCTTTATTGGTCAGCTTTATCTGTCTGACAAACTGGCTGGGCCACTTTTTTCCTATCAGTAAGCAGATGTTGCTGGGTGTCGAGGACATTTTCATCATGGGGCGCGAGAATTAGTGCTTGTTTGATGAGCGATTCGGCCTGTGCAAAACACTGCAATTTACCGAGTGCATAAGCATAATTATTTAAATATGACACTTCATGTTTGCCATAATTTTCACCCTGTGCAAACCACTTTACCGCTTCTTGAGGGTCGTGAGCTAGATAATGATTGGCCAATAAAAAATACGATAGCCAATAATCTGGCCATTGTTTAATTGCACTTTTTAGGGCCTCAATCCCTGCCTCACTTTGACCTGTATCGAGTAGATCCTGACAGGCTTTGGTATAGACAAAGGGGGCGAGTAATGGATCAGTCGATGTAGGAGGTAACATAGCCAACATCCAATACTGGCCACGTTGCCAAGTGCGCTCGAAGGTTGCCAGGTTGAGGGTATGAAAAGCGGTTACCCCACTGTGTAACGTCACTTGCTGCGTATCTAAATCATATCCAATCACAACCGCATAGTGCCACTGTGGAAACAAATTGATACTGTTGTTTTGTAGTACTATAACCGGCACGTTATTAGCCACTAAACTAAGGAGTAAAGCTAAGTTACCTTGTTGAGCATAGGCAACCATACCTAATTGACGAGTCGCTGCCACCATTTCAATTTGTAGACTTCCATCCAAACCAGGCACAAATGTCATAGGTGCGATTTGTTCTGGGCTTACCCCTCTCCCATAAAAATTAGCGACCTCCGACAAGGTTGTTGGTCCACAAAAATATTGTTGTTGAGGATAGAAAGGCATGGTTTCAATGAGATGTTGCTTGTTAATTGCAGGCGGACTTTGCAATAAAGACTGAGTTTGCGGCGGAGTTTGGCACCCTGCTAAAAAAATAAAGCTGACCATCAGGCCAGCTACTATTCTGAGTTGTTTAACCATCGGCAATTAAATAGGACGGATAAACGGATAGACGTCAGTGATCCCCATAAGGTCGAGTACCGCTACCACGACTAATACAGTCACAATAGTACCGATTATGCCACCAGCGGGCATGTCGTTCATTTGTTGATTGAATGTAATGAGCTCTTCGTTGGTCATATTTTCAACACGCATTTTTGCTTCTGCAGGACTAACACCCAAGGTGGTTAATTTTTGCTGTACTTCTGCACTGTCTACTAAATTTAATACTTGTTGTTTATTGTATTGGTACTGTTGGCTAGAAATCGCTTGGTCTGAGCTATACACACCAGCACTGGCATGTCCGGCACTGAACAATAAAAAAGAGGTGGCAATTGTGGTTTTTAAACGTGTTTTCATAATGAAGTTATCCTATTAATTGTTGTTTTAAGTCAAGTTGGTAAGGCCTGACACTGCTCAAAAAACGCGAATGCAGATACTTAGGAGTAAGCAAAAAGGTTTCCATGTTTGCAATAGTGGCTACAGCCCTTGCAATTATAGGTTTGGCTGACTTTTAATCATAAACAGCAAGATAAATCGACAGGACACATCTGCAAGATGTTCTATCGATCATGTAAAGATTACATAGTTAATCGCCTGGTAACGCAAGCTATTTACAAGAGTAGTGACACATCTCTGATGGGTGCTTCTTGAAATTGCTAGTCTAGCACACGAATATCAAGTGAGAGTTTGGTCACACCTACTCATGGGTAACATTGGCGCAACAATGATTAAAAAAGCCGCCTAAGAAGAGGCGGCTTGGTAAAGGTAGCAATTGGCTTTAGCTTTCAGATTGACGCTCTTTTTGCTTTTTACCGCGTTTTTCACGTTTCTCTTGCATCAACTTAAGTTTATCCAATTGTTCGGGTGTCAGGATCTCTTGCATTTTAGCTCGTCGTTCAGCCATGACTAAAAACCGAGCTCGTGCTTGCTCTGCCCTTGCATCAGCAAGCTGACTTAGGCTATCGGCGTAGTCATTGGCGTTTGGGTCAAGATCTGCCAATTTCATCATCACAGAATCGTCACGATTTTTTTGCGAACGTCCCTCTTTCGACTCCTGTTTAAGCAATTTAAATTGCTCAATTTGCGCTTCACTTAAATCAAGCACCTTAACTAATTTATGCAAAGGCATTGGGCCATCGCCTCTGTGGTCTCGATTTCTATCACCATGCTCTTTGGCAAATGCCGAGCTAGCCACACAAGCACTTAATAAAATAACTGATATAAATTTCTTCATTTTAAATTCCTCTATCTGGTTAAGGGATAACCAAGATTTTATGTAATTGGTCATCAGCGAGACAAAGTATGCATCGAACAATCGATAAGTAGGGTTAAGCTAGTGTAAAGTTAGGTAAAGTTCAGTTTTTGCACGCAAATTAGCGATTACACTGCCCACATGAAAAATGAAAAACCCCAAATACTATTAGTCGATGACGACAAAACCCTTTGTGCTTTATTGCAAGAATATCTGCAAGAAGATGGTTTTGATGTGACCAGCTTGCATTCTGGCGATGAGGCCATTGCGCGTTTAATCCAGCACACTGAATTTGATACGGTCGTGCTAGATATCATGATGCCCAAGGTTTCTGGGCTTGATGTACTTAGAACTGTGCGCGCCAAAAGTAAAGTTCCCATTTTGATGTTAACCGGCCGAGGGGATGATATCGATCGAATCGTTGGTTTGGAAATGGGCGCTGATGACTATTTAGCGAAACCCTGCAATCCGAGAGAGTTGGCAGCACGCATACGGGCCATTTTACGTCGCACCCACCAAGAGCCACTAAGCAACAATCAACACTATCAGTTACATGGTATTGTGCTTGATAGTGGTTCTCGCTCGGTGTCGGTTAATGGCCAAGTCGCTGTCTTTACCAGTGCAGAATTTAATGCTCTGCGCTTTTTAATGGAGCATGCCGGCCATGCCATCAGTAAACAAGATATGACCTTAGAAGTGCTCAATCGCCAATTAGACGCATATGACAGAAGCATGGACGTCCATATCAGCCGCATACGGCAAAAACTAGCTGCAATGGGTGTGGTTGATGTGATTAAGTCGGTTCGTGGTATGGGATACCAAATGCTTACCGAACGTGTAGAAGATTAACATGCTGCAAGCGCTTCATCATTGGACTAACGATCTAGTCAATACTTTGGGTTTTAAACGACTATTCTGGCGTATTTTCATTGCGTTTTGGTTAACGAGCATGTTGGTTATGTTTGCAACAGGTTTTGTTATGGTGAATAGCTTTTCATCAGCAGAGGCTCATCAACGGTATATTGCTGAGGTCACGACCCAAGCCGAAAGAATGGTGTGGCGCTACGAAAACGATGGTTTTAGTTCGGACAAGCTGGCAAGTAAAATCAAACAGTGGGAGCAAAAACAATCAGGCCGCAGCGAACGCCTTATCCCCATGCGAATTGTCGATAAAAACCAGCATACTATTTACCGATATCGATTAAAAAAGGAGAATATCGACGAACTAGAACACGTGAGCATTTTAGGCCCCTCTAATATTGAATATCAGGTTTATGTAGCCGAGCCAGAGCCGCCAAGGATTTTTAAACAAGTCCTGTTCAGATTTCAATCGCTTCAGTTTGTTTTTATTTTGTTTGCTTCAGCCCTTGTTAGTGCCTTATTAAGTTGGAGTATTGTGGCCCCGCTGAAAAGCTTGGGTATTTTTAGCCGTCGTTTTGCCAATCAGCAACAAGTAACTGAACTGCCGAGTAAGTTATTACAACGAGGCGATGAATTGGGCGCTCTCGCCCATGATATTGACTACATGGTAAAACAGACGCAGAAAACCGTATTAGCTCAACAACAACTGCTGCATGATGTATCTCACGAGTTACGCGCCCCGCTGGCCCGCTTACAAGTTTCAGCTGCATTAATTGAACAAAAAATGCCTGAAAATAGGCATGCATTACAAATAAATAGTGACTGTGTTCGCATTGATCAATTGATCCAGCAAATCCTTAATTATTCTAAGCTTGAGCAAGATCAACAAAGCGCCCAGCGTTTCGATATACAACAACTTTGTCTACACGTTATTGAAAATATGGCTGTGCAATACCCAGACGTGCCCATTAAATTTGATTCAGCCCTAAGTGAATGTGAGATTAAAGGATTTCCAGAAGCCTTTCATCAAGCCTTAGGCAATATTATCGGCAATGCGTGCAAATATTCTCCTACCGCCAAACCGGTAGAAGTCAGCCTTGCTAGAGAAAATAATGAAGTGACTCTGTCGATTCGCGACCACGGTGAAGGAGTGGATGAAGCGGAACTAAGCCAGCTGCTACGCCCTTTTTACCGCGCAGGTAATCACATGCATACGCCTGGGTTTGGTTTAGGCTTAAGTATTGCTGCAAGAGCTATTAACAAACATCAGGGTCAATTACAGATGGAAAATCAACGAGAAGGCGGACTACTCGTGACTATCACTGTCCCAGTACTGTAAGCCTGCGACAATGAGCCTTTATGTATCGAAAAAGACAAACATGCCCAACGACAGATCATATCGACCAAGCGATGTGATCTGTCGATGTGGTCTGTCGATATGAACTAGCGATAAGATCTGCCATTGAGTTTTGTGGAATATCAATTAATCAACTAACTGATAGTCGTCGCGTAAAATCTGAATAATTTCGACTTTTGGATTAGTGCTCAACTCAATTTTTTTGCCGGTGATTTTTTCAGCTATGTCAATATAAGTGCGAGACACATCCATTAACACTTCTAGAGGTAAGGCGTTATTACAGGCCAAAGCTTCACGTTCAGCCATGCGCTCTTTATTCAGTAGAATGTCTGGATCAGGAAAATGCTTTAACAGTAACTGTCTAAACCCTTCTTTTGAGTTTTCAACGATCTTACCTTGTTGGTATTGCTCAGCATCCCAAATTCGCGATGAATCCGGTGTACCGACCTCATCCATATAAATAAGTTTATCGTTGCCTTGCAGATCTTTGACATAACCAAATTCGAATTTGGTATCAACAAAGATTTGTCCAATGTCTGACAGAGCACTGGAGATAAGGTTAAATCCCTCACGCAGCAGTTTTTCATACAAGCTGATATCGGCAATATTAGCGAAATTAAATGCGCCATAATGCTTAACGATATCGTCGCGGGTAATATTAACATCATCAGCTTCAGGCACACCGGGTATGCCTGTTAGTATGCCTTTCGTTGAAGGCGTAAATAATAGCTCATTTAACTTTCCGTCTTTCACTAGGCCTTCAGGTAAGGTAATACCGCAAAAATCACGTTCGCCTTTTTCATAAGCGCGCCACATTGAGCCGGTAATATACTGGCGACAAATCGCTTCTATACGCACAGGTTGCGCTTTTTGTACGATCCAAACAAAAGGGTGAGGAATATCAAGGATATGGCTTTCAGCCAAACCCTGTTGTTTAAATTGGCTGAACCAATGGTTTGAAATTGCGTTTAACGCAGCTCCTTTACCTGGTACCCCCGCCAAACCATCTTCACCGTGCCAAATGCAATCAAAAGCAGATATCCGGTCACTAATAACCATGATTGCTAAGGGTGTATCGAGGGGCACATTATATGATTTTTGTTGAATTAAACGCCGGCTATCAGCCTCAGTTAACCAATATACCGACCTGACTTTACCGCTATGCACAGGTAGCGCTGTTCGGATCGGTAAATCGTTGTTAACCGCTAAAATTCTATCACTGTATGGCATGGCCGAAATCACTCTTATTGAAGGCATAGTGTCTTTCTATGCAAGTTAAAACTGAATCAATCAAAAACAAAAAGCACCTAGCATGATGCTGGGTGCTTTATTGCAAAACATTAAAAGCTAAATGAATCTACCTGCTCGTTAGGCGTGACCGGTTTTAAATGTCTAGGTCGTCTGCCGCCATGGTACGTGAAATTGTCGGAAACAGGTCGGTCATTTTATTAGCAGGAAAAGCTTTGCTTTCATCATCGAGTAAAGTGATCGATGTTTTCTCACCCAAATCTTCTACTTTAATTCGATAATCTTCGGTTTTTAAATCAAGTGCGTATTCGTCTTTAGACCACAGATTACTCCACCACCCGCCTTCAGAGCCATTATATTTTACAAATAATAGGCCATTTGACTTGTCGTAATCTTTCACGTCAAAACCAAGTTTTCTAAGCACAAGTAACAAACGCGGCCAAGCAATATCATACTCAGCATCAACCACATAAGCCGATTCACCATCGCTATCGAAACCTAGCTCCATCACTAAACCTTGACGTATTTTTTGAATACGCTGTGCCGTTGCTAAACGAATTTCACGTTCATAATGGTCGATAACTTGATTAAGAATTTCAACTTCTTGGCGACGTTCATCAGCCGAGGTGAGAAGCTCTGGACCCTCTGTTGTTTTTCTTTCTTTGTAATCAACTAGATCCACACTCAAAGAGGCAATACGCCCATGAGGCTTTAAATCTAAATTAAACTCAAAACGCTGCCCGATACTGCGCTCTGATTTAGACCAGCTGTACCAGCTATCGTCTTCTTCACCTTCGTTAATGATCATCCAGTCAGAAATAAGCTGTTGTTTTTCTTTGTCGAATGACTGAACGCCAATGCCTTGGCTTTCTAAGAAGGCTAATAAAGAATTCCAAATAGTCGTATCAAGTGCTTGGCTATCGTCAATTTTGTCGAACCATACCGTGGCGGCTTTGGAGCCCTCTTCTACATGTGAACCGGTCACTAAGGGCAGTACTAAGGCTGGTGATAAAATACTGAGTTTTTCACCAACGATGTTGCGTGGTGCCTCTTTGCCTAAAGCTGGTAGCTTATAGGTATCATTAAAATTTGGTGTATCGATATCAGCAGGTATCTTAATTTGTTGGCCGGGTTCATTTTTTAAATACGCAAAGCCACCGCTCGCCACTTCTCTATCTTCTACTGAGCTGCAAGCAGTTAAAATGGCTAACGAAACCACACTGCCAGCAAAAAACTTAAGTGTCATGCTATCTCCTTAAAATAATACGCCAGAACTGCGCATGACTTGTTCAATATGTTGTTGACTCTCTGGTTCTGACTCAACCAAAGGTAGTCGTAAAAAAGCAGATTTCATCAGTCCCATTTTATACAGGGCCCATTTGGGCATCACTGGATTTGGCTCAATAAATAATGCTGTGTGAAGTGAGGCTATCTTGTTGTCTATTTGTTGCGCTAATGAGTAATCACCGGCGAATGCAGCCTCACACATCTGTGACATTTGTTTTGGCACTAGGTTCGCTGTTACTGAAATTACTCCGTGACCACCGGCCGCTAAAAAAGCACAACCCGTTTGATCATCGCCACTGAGCAATAAAAAATCTTCAGGTACAAGCTTTTGGGTTTCTTTTAAACGAACTAGGTCGCCAGTGGCATCTTTTAAGCCAACAATTTTAGGATGTTTAGCCAGCTCAGCCACAGTTTCAGGCAACATATCGGTGACGGTACGTCCTGGTACGTTGTACAAAATAACGGGTAGGTCGGTGGCATCTGCAATGGCGTTAAAGTGTGCAACTAAACCACGCTGCTGGGGTTTGTTGTAATAAGGAACCACACTCAAAAAACCGCTTATTCCACTGTCAGCCAGCTGTTTGCTTAAAAAGATAGCTTCGTCAGTGGAGTTGGCGCCACTGCCTGCGATCACTGGAATTTTGCCTTGGGCAAATTCAACGACTCGTTTAACTACTTCAATATGCTCATCAAAAGGTAAGGTGGCCGACTCGCCTGTCGTACCAACAGCTACAATGCCGTGCGTACCGTTTTCAATATGAAAATTAACCAATTTTTGTAGAGATGAATAATCGATTTGTCCATGATCATCCATTGGGGTAACGAGTGCTACATAACTACCAGTAAACATGCCTTCTCCTAAATTTTTCGCGCCTAATGGTAAAGACCTAACCCGTTAAAAACAAGCAATGAATTAGGCTTTCGCTGCTTAATAATTGAAACTGGATCAATCAAGGTATTTTCAGGTATGTTATAGGCATAAATAGCTTGTTCAAAAAGAATAAATAATGAGTCAACAGCTTGTAGTGACTATCTTGGGAACCGACAAATTCGGTATGTTAAGTGCCATCGCTGATACCGTCTGCGATGTGGGATGTAATATTCTTGACAGCCGTCAGGCCGTTTTTGGTCAAGACTTTTCGCTCACCATGATAATTGAAGGCAGCCAGGCCGCTATTGCTAATGCCGAGTTTTCCATTGCACAAACGTGTCAAAAACTGGAGTTATTGTGTTTATTGAAACGCACTAAACGCCATTGCAAACAAAATTTAGAGCATATTGCTGACGTAGTCATCATGGGTGAGAACGCCACTGGTGTTATTAAAAAAATAACCGGATTTTTCGCGCAATTTACCATCTCGGTTAGTGCATTTCGTTTAAAAACGGCCAAAAACCCACATGACTTAAATGTAGGTCCGGATCAAATGACCTGTAAAATGGTGGTATCAATCCCCCATCATATCTCGGTAGAAGAAGTTGAATTGGCCTTTCAGGGTTTATTGACAGAGTTAAATTTACAGGGTTCGATTAAACAAAATCACTAAGGGCTGCGTAAGTAAGCGACTAAGTGATTCACCATTCGATAAAATAGGAAATATCATGCAAATGTTACAAGCTGGCGATAACGCCCCCGCTTTTTCACTTCTAAATGAAAACAATCAGACCGTATCGCTTCGCGAATTGGCCGGCAAAAAGGTATTAATGTATTTTTATCCAAAGGCCATGACGCCGGGTTGCACGATTCAAGCACAGTGTTTGCGCGACAACATTGGTGAACTTGAACAACACAATGTCGTGGTGTTTGGAGTAAGCCCTGACGCCGTTAAACGATTACCAAAATTTATTGAAAAAGAGCAGCTTAATTTTTCACTGCTATCAGATGAAGATCACAGTGTAGCTGACGCCTTTGGTGTATGGGGGCCGAAAAAATTCATGGGCAAAGAGTTCGACGGTATACACCGCATTAGCTTTTTAATTGATGAGCAAGGCACTATCGAAAAAGTGTTCGATAAATTTACCACCAAGAATCATCACGAAGTAGTATTGACTTATTTAAGCAATAAGTAATTGCAAAAAAGGACAGCCATGGCTGTCCTTTCACTGTTAACCTACTGTGTTTTTATTGCTCGAGCAAAGGTGTATCTTGCTCAGGTAAGGGTTTAGGGCCTGACCACGCATTAATTACCGCCTTCACAAGGGTCGCTAACGGAATAGCAAAAAACACGCCCCAGAATCCCCATAACCCGCCAAAAAATAGCACAGCAATGATGATATAAATGGGATGCAAACTGACCGCTTCAGAAAACAAAATAGGCACCAAGGCGTTGCCATCTAGGGCTTGAATAATGCCGTAGGCAATCATTAGATACCAAAAGTCAGGTGTTAAGCCCCATTGAAATAGGGCCACAATAGCGACCGGGATGGTAACAACAGCCGCTCCGATATAAGGTATCAAAACCGAGAAGCCTACCAAAACGCCAAGGAGTAAGGCGTATCGCAAATCCATAAACGCAAAGGTAATGGCTGAAACTACGCCAACAATCAAGATCTCGATGACTTTGCCACGAATGTAATTGGCAATTTGTGCATTCATTTCAGAGCCAACTTGCTTAATTAATCGACGCTCTGAAGGTAACAAACTAGAAACGTTTCTCACCAGTTCATCTTTGTCTTTCAACATGAAAAACACCATGAGCGGCACAAGAACAAGGTATATTAAGAGCATACCCAAATCGCCCAAAGAACTAAAAGAGGCAGAAACCAATTTCTCTCCAAAAACGACTACCTTCTCGTTTACGCCATCTAGCATATGCTGAATATGGGTAACCTGAATAAAATCAGGATAGGTATCAGGCAGGTGAATCAACCAATCTTGGCCTCCAGCCCAAATTTGGGGCGTCTCTTTGATAAGGTTAATACTCTGCTGAGTGACCACTGGCACGACACCAATAAAAGTTAAGATTGAGATACTGATAAAAGCGAGCATGACTACACCAGTAGAAATACTGCGTGACAAGCCTAATTGGTTTAATTTGGTTACTGGCCAATCAAGCAGATAAGCAATGACAGCAGCAACAATGGCAGGCATTAAAATTCCGCCCCACACTAATAGCAATAAAGACGAAACCAATAACATGATGAGCAACATGGCAGAATCAGGATCAGAAAACTTTCGTTTATACCAACGCTCGAAAACGTGAAACATTTATATTCCTTGTTGTTCGCAGATTAAATTGAATTAAAAACACTTGTTAAAATATAAACAAACACCACTATCTTAACGTGCTACTGAATAAAATCATAAGCATTAACATTGCTAAAAAATGGATTCACTATTTAGCCAAAGTTCAATACATGATTTTGATCCAGTCCCCTTAACAGCCCTGTCTGAAATCAGCTAATCGTCAAAAATATGGCTAAATTATTAATACCAGCTTGGTTTGGCCTTGTGCTAGCTACTTCCTTTGTATAAGGTCGTGATGCAATAGATTAACATCATATTCAAGCTTAAATAAGGCGGGCAAATCACTATTTTAGTTACGCTTGGTAACAGTTTGAAATGAACTAATACAGGACTACAGCGTTCAAAAGTAGCAAAACAAGATGTGTTAACCAATTCGCATCCTTTGGATAAAATAACTAGACCAATTAAATGATAAAAAGAAGACATAAGTTAAACCTCATCTCACTCAGTTTTTTGCTCGGTATTGGCTTTAGTAGCCATGCAGATAACAAAAAAAATCAGTTACCTGAAATTGGCGTAGTTGCCTCTAGTGCAATCAGTTTAGATAAAGAGTTGCTTATTGGTGATGCTTTGATGCGTCAACTCAGAGGACAAGGACCGGTAATTAGTGACCCCTTGTTGGATGAATATATTCAGGATTTAGGCAATCGCTTAGTTGCGCAGGCAGATGACGTTAAATTTAGTTTTAAATTTTTTATTTTAAATAGCCCAGAGATAAATGCATTTGCCTTTTTTGGTGGTCATGTAGGTATTCACACCGGATTAATATTTAATGCCAAAAATGAATCTGAGCTAGCCTCAGTTTTGGCTCACGAAGTCACGCACGTTACACAACGGCACATTGCAAGAAGTATTGAAGAAAGACAGAAGTCATCCCCCTTACAAATCGCCTCTTTGCTCGGCAGTATTTTATTGGCCGTCGCCAACCCAGAAGCAGGTATGGCGGCTATTTCCGCCAGTAGTGCAGCATCGCAGCAAGCATCGATAAATTATACTCGGCAAAATGAGAAAGAAGCTGATCGAATCGGCATTCGCATTTTGGCGCAAGCCGGATTTGATCCTAATGGCGCGAGTGATTTCTTTTCAACCTTAACTGAAAAAAACCGTTTAAAATCGAGTAGTTTAGCCTTTTTACAAACTCACCCCTTACCTGAGTCTCGCGTTGCCGATGCGCGCAGCAGAGCGCTAAGTTACAACACTGGACCGGTGCCTGAAAGTTTGCGCTTTCATTTGGCCAAGTCGAGAATCATTGCGCGCTATTATGCTAAACCCCAATACAATATCGAATATTTCACCGCGAGTTTAGACAAGCAAGCTTATGTGTTTAAAGAAGCGGCTGAGTACGGCTTGGCTTTATCTTATTTAGCCAATGAACAATATAGTCAGGCACAAGACATTATCTTACGGTTGCTAGAAAAAGACCCCAGCAATCTATTTTACTTAGATGTGTATACCGACATTGCCATTGAAACTAAGCAATTTTCAGCGGCCATTTCGCGACTAACCAATGAGCTAGCCCATGCCCCTAGAAACCAAGTATTGGTGCTCAATTTAGCTAACGCGCTGATTAAAGATAAACAATATGCCAAAGGCATCAGCCTGTTGAAGGACTTTTTATTAATCAACCCCAATTACTTGTTGGCTTACGAACTGCTCGGTGATGCATATCGCGGCAACCAACAACCACTGGAAATGCATCAAGTCAAAGCGGAAATTTTTGCCCAATTAGCGGCTTACCCTAGAGCCATAGATGAGCTGCAAAGTGCCTATAATTTTGCAGATACTAAACAACTCGAAAAACAAAGAATTCGTGCCAGAATCGAACAATTTAGAGACGCCCAAGAGAAATTAAGAGCCTTGTAGTTGGTCAATAAGCTGTTTTAAGCTAGCGGCGCTTTGCTCCCCTTTAAGTTCTATGGCTACTTGCCCCTGCGGATTAATAATGATGGTATGGGGTAATACTTTAGGCGCTTGTGGCCAAAGCACAGCTTCAATGTTGATTAGAATGGGAAAAGCGATTTGGTAAGTATCTCGAAGCTCAGAGAGCTCTTCTTTGCTCAGTGGGTCAAAACTGATAGCAAAGATGGGTATATCTTGGTTCTCTCGATGAAAGCGGTTTAATTCTGGAATTTCTCTGAGGCAAGGGGCACACCAGCGCGCAAAATAGTTGACCACTACCCACTGCCCGTTGAAGTCCTGCCATTGATAGGCCTCACCATCTAAGGTAACAAAGTCTTTTTTCATGGTCCAATTAGCCAATATGCCCGTACCTAGAGCTAAAATAGCTAAAGCTGCCCACTGCCATTTTTTCATTGTTTATTGTGTCTCCGTTTTGTTGTATTGAGAAAATACAGGTTACAATGGCGTTTTTATACTAATAATCGTAATGCTTATGTCTGAACTTATTATTTACCACAACAATCGTTGCTCAAAAAGCCGTCAAACCCTTCAGCTGTTAGAACAACAAGGGCTGAGCCCTAGTGTCATTGACTATCAAATTACGCCACCAAACCATAGTGAGTTGCAAACCATTATTCAACAGCTTGGTTTTAGTAGTGCGAGACAACTGATGCGTAAAGGGGAAGCAGTATACAAAGAATTGGGCTTAGATGAGGAGAGTGTAAGCGAAGCACAATTAATAGACGCAATGGTCGCCAATCCAAAACTGATTGAACGGCCAATCGTATGCTATCAAGGTAAGTCAATACTGGGTCGTCCACCCGAAAACGTGCTTAGCCTATTATGAAAAAAGATATATTAGTACTTTATTACAGTCGACATGGTGCGACTCAGGCCATGGCAAATAAAATTGCTTTAGGGGTGGAACAAGCCGGTTTACAAGCAAGGTTACGCACGGTACCCGAAGTTTCTAATAATCTTGGCGCCTTACATTCAAGTGTGCCTGAAACAGGTGACCCTTATGTTAGCTTAGAGGACTTAGCCGAATGCGGCGGTCTTGCGCTGGGCAGTCCTACACGTTTTGGCAATATGGCCGCTCCGCTTAAGTATTTTTTAGATGAAACCAGCAAAGAGTGGTTAGCTGGTGTATTGCAAGGTAAGCCTGCCTGCGTATTTACCTCAACTGCCAGCATGCATGGCGGTCAAGAAACAACCTTGTTAAGCATGATGTTGCCACTCCTGCATCACGGTATGCTAATTTGTGGATTACCCTACTCGCTGCCAGAATTGCACACCACAAAAACTGGCGGCAGCCCCTACGGTGTAAGCCATTTAGCCGAAAAGCACGCGCCAAACAAATTAAGTAGTGAAGAAATTACCTTGTGTATCGCTCAAGGTAAACGTTTAGCCTCTATTGCCAGTCAACTAGGATAATTAATGAAATTTGATACGCTGTTCTATCGCCGATTAACCCTGAGTAGTTATTTTTTACTGCTTGTTTGGTTAGTCATTTGGCATTTCTTCTTAACACCTGATAAAGCCACGTCGACTCTGTTTACTGTCATATTATGGATAGTGCCTATCTTGTTACCCATCAAAGGCTTAGTGCAGGGCAAACCCTATACGCATGCGTGGACCAATTTTATCGTGATGTATTACTTACTGCATGGTTTGACGGCCGTTTATGCCGTTGAAGGAGAAAGACTTTATGCCCTGGTTGAAATTGTATTGTGTAGCGCACTTTTTACTGGGTGTAGCTTTTATGCTCGGCTACGAGGCCGTGAACTAGGTTTAGGTATTCGTAAACTCAAAGAAGAATTGGCTGAAGAAAAACAAGCATTTGAGCAAAACAGACGAGGTTAAACAATGATAAAACGCTTTAGTCTTTCCCTCTTATTGAGCTTAATTTTACAAGCATGTGGTGGTTCTGGTGATTCGGATATATCGCCATCAACGCCCGTGCAAGAGCCTAATGAGCAGTTATCGGTTAGCCCAAAGCGTGTAGAAGATGGTTTGCAACTTTTTTATCCTGACACATTCCAAACTAACCAAGCAGCAAGCCTCGCAGTAATTGCCAGCAATGACACTATTAAAACGGTTAAATGGCAGCAAATCAGTGGGCCTGAATTGCAGTTTTTAGCACCCACTAGCCAAGTGATTTCTTTTGATATTTCTCAAGCAGCAAACTATAGCTTCGAACTTACCGTGACATTAACTTCGTCAGCCCAAATACAAAAAACCATTCACTTTAGTGCAGTGCAAAATAACACTGAACAGGCAACAGTCAGATTAGATCACGTAGCGGTAGAACAAGCAAAAGTATCGTTAAGGGCGGATAAAACAGGTACAGCTAATACGGCCGACATTACCTCCATAACTTGGCGCCAAGTAGCGGGTCCTCGAGTCATCGATTTCACACCTGAACAGTATTATTTGTTTTTTAAAGCGCCAGAAGTTAGCCAAGATACGGTATTAGAATTTTCCGCCACCCTCAACTTTAGTGATGGCAGTGTGGCCACAGATAATAGCTATGTACTGATTAAAAATACTAGTATTAACGACGACGGCTACTTCCCCAATTATGCAGACCGCATCGTAACAAGTGAAGTACAGCCTTATATCAGTGACGGTAAATATGCTGATGTACTAGTGGATTGTATTTACAATAACCAACTTTCTTCAACCTGTAGTTTTGCTACCTTACCCTTACTCGGTAGCGAAACCCTTAGCCCTACGGTAGACGATGTTCTATCGCGTTTAGTGGTGTCACATGCTTGGATGGGCGACAGATTTAAGCAGTTTTTACAACAGTCGAGTACCGCAGATGATATGTTGAAATTACTCAGAGCAACCACCGCTATTGTGATTGCCTATGATGTGCGTCCGTCTTTTTATTGGTCAGCGACAGGCGCTATATATCTTGACGCGGCTAACTTTTGGTTGACGCCACAAGAGCGTGACACCCTAAACGATCAAGCTGATTACCGCAGTAGTTTTGGTGAGGCGTTGCAATTTATGATCCCTTGGCGCTATGTCAAAAATAATCAATATTACATTCGCAACGGTGATTATCCAGCTGCGAGTCGTTTAACTAAGCCCTTTTCAGCCTTAGAAGCCAATGCTAGTTGGTTGATGTATCACGAATTAGGCCATGCTAACGATTTTTTTCCGCCAACTAGCTGGGATCAAGTATCAGCTAACACTAACCCTTTAAGCTATTCCAGCAACCATGCTGCATCATCTAGCAGATTTAGCCAGATTTACCCTTTAAATTCAGAAGATTTAAAACAGTTGGCTGATGTCAGCTTTTCCGGAAACACAGCAACGCCGAACCAATTGGCATTAGAAGCACAGGATGTCGTGGCTTTATTCACGCCTGATTTCGCTCCAGACTACTATTGCTACTCCACAATTCGAGAAGACTTTGCCACTTTATTTGGGCATTTTATGATGGCTTATCGCTTAGGTGTCAGCGCCGATGTCGCCATTATAAGCACGGTGGAAAATGAAGAGCTTGTGGTGAGCTGGGGGCAAAGAGATCGAAATAATGCACCTCAGATACAACAGCGAGTCAAAGCGGTGGTCGAAACTATCTTTCCTGAGCTGGATGTCGCCAATATTCAAAGCACCCTTCCAGCCCCGGTTACTATGCGCTCAGGGGATGATTGGTTTAGTAATATCAATTTGAGTTCTAATAGCAATGCCAGTAATTTACAGGCTAAGCCTCTCAGTCCTTTGCCCTTAGCGGTTGAAGATTATTGGCAACACTATCCAAACTCACCAGCGATACCTTGAGAAAAATCACCTTCAATCGTTAAGGTGAGGCTGTCTGAGCGATGTTGTTAGGGTACTGATATGGCTTTTTCACGAGTGGGTAAATAAGCTAGAGCTTTAAGGTAGATTTCACAAAAGGTATGGTGAGTTTTCGTTGCTGCTGCAGAGAGAACTCGTCGAGTTTATCTAAACTTTGCATCAAAGCAGGTAAATCTCGTTGCAAGTGATTAATTAAAAATCGAGCAACTTCCATCGACATACTCAGCCCCCGTTGTTCAGCGCGAATGATAATAGCATCGCAGCGCTCGGTGTCTTCTAAAGGCGCCAGACGAAAGCTCACTCCCCAACTCAAGCGCGAGACTAAATCAGGTAGTTGCAGAGGTAAGGCCTGCAAACCGTAACGACCAGCAACAACCAGTCGGCTGTGACCATGCTCTTTTACTCTGTTGATGAGATCAAACAAGGCCACTTGCCATTCGAGTTCATCTTCAATGAGTTCAACGTCGTCAAAACAAACTAGATCGTATAACTCCAAACCTTCCAACATTTCTACGGCTAAATAGTCTTTATCTTTAAAACTAAGATACACACAACTCTTATTTTGCTGTTCTGCTAAATAACACATAGAAAACAATAGATGACTTTTTCCCAGTCCCGTTTCAGCAAAGAAGTAAGTTAACCACGGCAGTGGCTGAGCGTTGTCTTGATTGAAGATTAGTTGTTGTAAGTGACTGACTAACTGTTGGTTTTCACCCACAATAAAGTTGTCAAAGGTTACCTCATCCTTTAATGATACCGGCAGTGAAAGCTGCTTACTCATTAGTTGGCCCACTTAAATTCCAAGTTAGTTTGCTCTTGCCCTGGGGAGTTGCTCACCGGTGTAATAATATTATCTAAGCGAAACGTATTGAGTAAGTCGTCAGTATTGCCTAACAATTCTAATTCAAATGTCGCCTTTTCACCTTGCTGAGAAATCAAGGTGGCTTTTGACACGACACTCAAACCATTCAAAAATTTTAGCACCGCAGCATAACGACTAATAGCGTTCACGTTATTAATAACAATTTTCGTTGTGACCGCATTCAGTAAACGATTCTGCTGACTAATGGCGTATTTATCCGACAATTGCTGCGCCACCACATTGATAATTTCGTCAGCCAGTAAGTCAGACTGAGGCCCACTCACTTGGCCATTTGTTACTTGACCATTATCTGACATCGTCCAATCTGCTAGCCATTGTTGTTTACCACTATTATCATTACTTGGGTCAATTGACTCAAAATAAATTCGCGCTGATAGCAGCGTTTTATGATCGTATCGTTCACTTGCACTGGCTATTTGCTGAGCAAAACCACCCCAAATTGTATAAACATCGACTAACTGCATATCGTTTAAGTCCCACAAAGGGAAGCCCACTCTAATGCCACGGATTTGAGCTTGCTCAATTAGACGCTGCACAAACATAGGCTGATTGTCAGCATTTAATATGTATTTATTTTGCTGTTTATCTTCAATAGCCAACCACAGCAAGGTATCGGGGCGACGCTTATCCCACACAGCAAACCCAGCAGTTCTTAATGCATTCTGAATTTTTTCTTGGTCAAAATTGACCACTAAGAAAAGTTGATTCAACTTTCTCTCGTAACTGTATGAGCGAATTAAGGTAGATGCCCTACTAAGGTGTTTCACAATCTTTTCATCATTAAGCAGGGTTTGCGAACCACTCACCTTAACAAAAACTTGTTTGAGTGCTTGTTTAATGGCTTTATTCTGGGTTGCTTCAGCTTGGTCTGTCACTGGCACTTTGGCGTCATAAAGATCCTCAATAACCACCGCTGAGGCCGATGCAAAAAACAGCATTGACAATAAGGTACACATCACAATTTGGCGTAAAAATATAACTGATGACATCTGGTACCCGTTCTCCTTTACCACAAGACAAAAATTTCAGGCGTCATTGTCCTGTATTTGCTCGAAAAATTCACCTTTTGTTTCACAACAAAAAATCACTGTTGTTGTGATTGGTATTAATCAAGCAAGCTGCTAAAATCGCGGCTCTTTTTTTCTGTGGTTACTTTTGGGGTAAAGACGTGAGCGAAAACAATTCATCATTAAGCTATAAAGACGCAGGTGTCGATATTGATGCGGGTAACCAACTCGTTGATAGAATTAAATCGGTAGCTAAGAAAACGCAACGTCCTGAAGTGAGAGGTGGATTAGGTGGTTTTGGCGCTTTGTGTGCACTGCCTGAAAAATATCGCAAGCCTTTATTGGTGTCTGGTACCGACGGGGTTGGCACCAAACTACGTCTTGCCATGGATCTGAAAAAACACCAAGGCATTGGCATAGATTTAGTCGCTATGTGTGTTAATGACCTCATCGTACAAGGCGCTGAGCCTTTGTTCTTTCTCGACTATTATGCGACAGGTAAGTTAAATGTCGATACCGCAGCCGAAGTCGTAACAGGCATAGGACAAGGGTGTGAGTTAGCCGGTTGTGCCCTAGTCGGTGGCGAAACAGCAGAAATGCCTGGCATGTATCATGGTGAAGATTATGACGTAGCTGGATTTTGTGTGGGTGTCGTTGAAGCCGATGATGTGATTGACGGCAGCAAAGTCCAAGCCGGTGATGCATTAATTGCGCTGGCCTCTTCAGGTCCTCACTCCAATGGTTATTCGTTGATTCGTAAAATAATTGAAGTCTCTGGTAGTTCAACAGAAGAAGTTTTTGAAGGTAGTACCATTGGTGACGTATTGTTAGAGCCGACCCGTATCTACGTAAAAAATGTATTGAATCTATTAGAACAAGTCGAAGTGAATGCTATTTCTCACATCACCGGTGGTGGCTTTTGGGAAAACATTCCTCGAGTATTGCCCAGCGATGCAAAAGCAATTATTGACGGAAGTAGCTGGCAATGGCCTGAAATATTTAATTGGCTACAGAAAAAAGGCAATGTCACCACCCACGAAATGTATCGCACGTTTAATTGTGGCGTTGGGCTTATCATCGCCTTAAAAGCAGAAAACGTAGACAAAGCCTTAACGATCCTCAACGACTTAGGCGAAACTGCTTGGAAAATTGGTCAAATCGCTCACCGCGATGCTGAAACAGAGCAACAAGTAGAGATTAACTAAGTGACAAAAAGTACAAAATCCATCGTGGTATTGGTGTCGGGTAATGGGTCTAATTTACAGGCTATTATCGACGCCTGTGAGCAAGGCAAAATACCAGGAAAAATCACTGCCGTTTTTTCTAACAAAGCTGATGCTTATGGTCTACAGCGAGCTAAAAACGCGAACATTCCGGCGGTATTTGTTGATCCCAAACCCTATACCAGCAGAGAAGATTACGATGAACAATTGTTCAGTCAAATTACTGAGTATGCTCCCGATCTTATTGTACTTGCTGGCTTTATGCGGATCTTAAGTCGTGATTTTGTTGAACATTTTCAAGGTAAGATGTTGAACATTCACCCATCTTTGTTGCCGAAGTACAAAGGTTTGCACACGCATCAACGCGCAATTGATGCTAACGACCAAGAACACGGTGCATCTGTTCATTTTGTTACCGCTGATTTAGACGATGGCCCGGTGATTTTGCAATCAAAAGTTCCGATTTTTGACAACCAAGATGCAGAAGAACTAGCCGAACGTGTGATCGTGCAAGAACGTCAGATGTATCCATTAGTAGTAAAATGGTTTTGTCAGGATAGACTTACCATGCACAATAATAAGGCGTTTTTAGATGGTACTGAACTCGAAGAGCAAGGTTACGCAGCAGATTAAGAGACTACTTTTTATTTGCTGTAGTGTTTTTACACTAACCTTGTCCGCTCAGGAAGCTGAGCTGCACTCTGTAATGGAAGATAAACCAAACGAACCTGCGGTTGTAGAAAGTACGACCGTGATCGACCCCTTTAGTAGTTTCGCTGCTGAATTCAAAGCCTATCGCTTTGGCAAAGAATTGGGCCGGGCAAATTTGGCGTTAAGCAAATTAGAAGGTAATCAATATCGTCTCGATTACAGTTCCAGCGTTTCGATTTTTTTCTTGTCTGATAAACGCAAAGAAACCAGCTATTTCGAAGTAGACGATGGTCAAATTATTCCGCAAAGTTACGTATTTAAACGCACAGGCACA
This sequence comes from Paraglaciecola sp., assembly GCF_030730205.1. GTDB lineage: Bacteria > Pseudomonadota > Gammaproteobacteria > Enterobacterales > Alteromonadaceae > Paraglaciecola. The sequence goes on along the minus strand of NZ_JANQVQ010000019.1, from coordinate 47,352 downwards.
GGTTCAGACAAGCATACCAGGATTGAATTTGACCACGAAAAAGGTAAGATTTTAGTAAATGATCGCCCTAGTTTTCCTCTCGAAAATCAGCTTGACAATCAGCTCTATCGCCTTGATTTACAAGCCCAACTTGCCAGAGGCAAGACTAGTTTTGACTACCGCGTGATCAATGACAGAGGGCAATACCGTGAATATCAAATGCAAGTTCTAGGTAAAGAGTCTCTGTCATTACCTTTCGGTGATATCGACGCGATCAAAGTAGGTATTGTTAGAGAGAACTCAAGCCGGAGTACCTTTGCTTGGTTCTCACCCGCTCTTAACTTTCAACTTGTTAGGCTCCAGCAGTTTAAAGACGGTGAGGAACAAGGCGATATCAAGCTCAGTAAATATTCAAGTTCCACTTCTTAGTGACGCAAATAGGATGGGAAACATGCCTTCGCAAAAACTTAGGCAAATGCCCCATCCTTTCTATACTATCTAACGTACCTATTAACATTATTTCACATCTGTTGCAGCGCATGACCTGCCAGCGACCAAAAATGATGTAAATATATTGACGCATTCTGGTTGATCTTTTGTTGACAAGATTATAACTTGGCGTCGAGGTCTGACCTGTAAATTTGGAGCTAAATATGCAATTTTTATTGTGGTTATTATTAATCGTTATTGCCTTTGGTGCGGTGAGTTACTATCGCATGAGCATGTTCAACGCTACGGTTGCAATGTTTGCAGCTTTAGTATTTGGTAGTGTAATGGGTATAGTAGGTGGGTTTACTTGGCTACTTTATCTTATTATCGCCATCCCCTTAAATATTGAATCTATTCGTGTGCAATATCTCACCTCGCCTATCCTAAAATTATATAAAAAGATTATGCCAGAGATGTCGAGCACTGAAAAAGACGCTATCGACGCCGGTACGGTTTGGTGGGATGGAGAAATTTTTAGTGGCAATCCAAATTGGCAAGTGTTGCACAACATACCGCAAGCTCGATTAACTGCTGAAGAACAAGCTTTCTTAGACGGGCCGGTGGAAGAAGTATGTCGCATGTGTAATGACTGGGACGTAACCCATACCCGTGCTGACTTATCGCCTGAAGTATGGCAATACTTAAAAGACAATAAGTTTTTTGCCATGATCATCAAAAAAGAATACGGTGGTTTAGATTTTTCTGCTTATGCACAATCAAGAGTACTGCAGAAATTATCTGGCGTCAGTGCGGTACTCGCTACCACCGTTGGCGTACCTAACTCGCTTGGTCCAGGTGAGCTCTTACAGCATTACGGCACGCCCGAACAACAAAATCATTACTTACCCCGCCTTGCCACCGGCGAAGAAATCCCCTGTTTTGCTTTAACAGGACCAGAGGCAGGCTCTGATGCAGGCTCTTTACCCGACACTGGTGTTGTGTGCAAAGGTCAATGGCAAGGGGAAGAAATCATTGGTTTAAAACTCACCTTTGATAAACGATATATTACCTTAGCACCTGTCGCGACGGTAATCGGTTTGGCCTTTAAGATGTCTGATCCAGAAGGCTTGCTCGGCGAACAAAAAGACTACGGGATCACCTGCGCGCTTTTGCCCAGAGAAACAGAAGGCTTAGATATTGGCAATCGCCATTTTCCTTTAAATGTGCCTTTCCAAAATGGACCTATTCGTGGCAATGATATTTTTGTTCCCCTTGATTACATTATTGGTGGGGTAAAAATGGCTGGTCAAGGTTGGCGTATGTTAGTGGAGTGTTTGTCTGTTGGACGTTGTATTACCCTACCCTCAAACTCAGCCGGTGGCGCAAAAAGTATCGCATTAGCCACAGGCGCGTACGCGCGAATCCGTCGTCAGTTCAAAATCCCTGTGGGCAGTATGGAAGGCATCGAAGAAATGCTGGGTCGTATTGGTGGTAACACCTATTTAATGGACGCGGTCACTTCGTTTTCGACTAAAGGGGTTGATCTAGGTGAGAAGCCTTCGGTCATCTCAGCTATCTGTAAATATCATTTAACTGAAAAAATGCGTCAGTTAGTCAATGACTCCATGGATGTGCATGGCGGCAAGGGCATTATGCTTGGGCCAAACAACTACTTGGGCCGAGGCTATCAGGGTGCCCCCATTGCAATTACCGTTGAAGGAGCAAACATACTAACCCGTAACATGATGATTTATGGCCAAGGCGCGATGCGTTGCCACCCATTTGTATTGAAGGAGTTATTTGCTGCCAATAATCCTGATGAAAAACAGGGCTTAGCAGAATTTGACAGCGCCCTCTTTGCCCACATTGGTTTTGCCATCAGTAACTTTTTCCGAAGCCTTTGGTTTTCCATCACGGGAGCTCGTTTAGCGGGAGCACCCTTTATGGACGAAACAAGCCAATATTACCGTGCAATGCAACGTTACAGTTCAAACATGGCCTTTTTGTCTGATGTAGCTATGGGCGTGTTAGGTGGTGAATTAAAACGCCGCGAGCGCATTTCCGCTCGTCTAGGTGATTTGCTCAGTTACCTTTATCTAGGCTCTTGTGTTCTGAAACGTTTTGATGATGAAGGCCGCAGATCAGAAGATTTACCATTGGTGCATTGGGCGATGCAAGACACCTTGCATAAGCTAGAAGTGTCTTTAGAAGAGTTACTGGATAACTTCCCCAACTACTGGTTAGGTAAGGCACTAAAATTAGTAATAATGCCCTTTGGTAAACGTTTTACTAAACCCTCTGATCAATTAGATCATGCGATTGCCACCATCCTACAAACCCCATGTGAGGCTCGTAGTCGCTTAGGTAAAGGCCAGTTTCTATCCCGCGAACCTGGGATGTTAATGGGTGATTTAGAGCAAACTCTGGAAAATGTTATCGCAAGTGAGCCCTTATACACCAAAGTATGTAAAGCGGCGAAAGAGCGTTACCCATTTACCAACTTGGATAAGATTGCAGATAAAGGTCTAGAGCTAGGTGTTCTTAGCGAGGAACAAGCTGAACTATTAAGAACAACAGAACAAGGTCGCTTACGAACTATTAACGTCGATGATTTTGACCCAAGTGAGTTGGCACAAGAAGTCCAAAAGCCCAAAGCAAAACGCAAACCCAAGTCAGCAGAAGCGGCTTAAGCGCTTTTACGTCTAACCAAACAGCCCTTTATATGGGCTGTTTTTTTATGTGTATATAAATATAAGCTCCCTGTATTCATCTCTTGTCACAAACGAGCAGGCCTTAAACACCGTGATTAAGTTTCAAAGGAAATTGCTTGAACAGGACTTGAACGTTAGAATTGCCGCCTATTTTTCAAAGTCAGACAAGCAAGCTCATGTTTTCAGGCAAAGACGCCATTTATTCACAACCGCAAGCCATTGAACCCTTTCGTTTTGACCAAGCTGTGGCGGAAGTTTTCCCCGATATGATCCAGCGTTCAGTGCCCGGTTATGCGACGATCATTGATACTATTGGTCAATTGGTCGGGCGTTTTGCCCAAGATGAAAGTCAAATTTATGATTTAGGTTGTTCATTAGGTGCGGCAAGCTTAGCGGCAAGCAAGCACTTAAGCGCAAAGAACTGTCGAATTATTGCAGTAGATAATTCAGCTGCAATGGTGGAACGTTGTCGTTTACACACCAAAGCGTTTAAGTCTGATACCCCAATTGAAGTGGTATGTGACGAATTGCAACATGTCGATATCCATAATGCCAGTGTGGTGATTATGAACTTTACCCTGCAATTTATTCATCCAGAACATCGTTCTTCAGTTATCGCACGTATTTTTGCTGGCTTAAAACCCGGTGGTATTTTAGTTTTATCAGAAAAATTATTAGACACTCAGCTACAGTCCAACGAGTTACTCATTGATCTGCACCATGAATTTAAACGACGAAATGGTTACAGCGATTTAGAAATTAGCCAAAAACGCAGCGCACTTGAAGACGTGATGCGCATAGAAAGCTTTGAGAGTCATCAGCAACGCTTACTTAACAGCGGTTTTTCAGAAGTTGTTCAGTGGTTTAAGTGTTTTAATTTTGCGTCCATGGTCGCGATAAAATAAGGATAAGTAGCCAGTGACCTTACCTTGGTTTAAAGATTTTTATCAGCACATTGCTCAATCACCATTGAGTCATTGGTTAGAAGTGCTACCTGCACAATTAGCTCTGTGGCAGCAAGAGCAGTTACATGGCGACTTTAATAAGTGGCTTAAGTTATTGGCGCTGTTACCAAAAACCGAGGTTTCGAGTGTTGAGTTACTTCATAAAGTGGAATTTGGCCAAGCGCAAGACATAAATGACTACACACAAAAACAGCTGCTAGGTTTGTTTAAACAATTTATGCCTTGGCGCAAGGGACCTTTTTATATCCATGGTATTCACATTGATACCGAGTGGCGCTCAGATTGGAAGTGGGACAGAGTTGCACCGCATATTCACTCTTTGAAAAATCGGCATGTACTTGATGTGGGTTGTGGCAGTGGATATCACATGTGGCGTATGTTGGCACAAGACCCGAGCCTAGTAGTGGGCGCTGATCCTTCGCAATTATTTTTAATGCAATTTCAAGCTATCAAACACTTTAATCCAGACCCGCGTATCCATCTTATTCCGGTAGGCATAGAACAACTCCCTGAATTAAAAGCCTTTGATACTGTGTTTTCCATGGGTGTTTTATATCATCGTCGTAGTCCTATCGACTTTTTGTACCAACTAAAAAATCAACTGCGTAAGGGCGGTGAGCTTGTATTAGAAACCTTAGTGGTTGAGGGCGATGAACACACCGTATTTATGCCGCAAGACCGCTATGCGCAAATGCGAAATGTGTGGTATTTGCCCTCAACCAAGGCATTAACATTATGGATGCAACGGGTTGGTTTCAAAAATATTCGGGTAGTTGATGTCGCACTGACTACAACTGAAGAACAACGCAAAACCCAGTGGATGGAAAGTTTATCATTAGCTGATTTTATGGACCCAAATGATGCGCGCCGCACCATTGAAGGCCATCCTGCCCCACTCCGTGCTGTGCTTATTGCAGAAAGCTAGTCCTTCAAGTTATAGATAAAAACGCTTGGCTCTGGGGGGCATTCTAGTGACCAACTCATAACCATTGGTACCGGCAAAACGGGCGACTTCATTGACATCTAGAGCAGCGCCCCAAAGTTCAACATGATCTCCTATTTCAACCGCTGTTAAATCGGTCACATCAACACTTAGCATGTCCATTGATACTCGCCCTGCTAGCTCAGCTCTGTGCCCCTTAATCAACACAGGCGTACCAGATGGCGCAGTACGCGGATAACCATCGCCGTAACCAGCAGCAATCGTTGCAATAACAGAGGAACGTTTCGCTTGCCAGGTATTACCATAACCTACATATTCACCCTGTTTAACCTCTCTAAGGGCAATAACCTTTGAACAAAAGTGCATCACTGGCACCAGCTCATCGGCTTGCTGTTGATGGTCGCTAAAAGGGCTTATTCCGTACAGCATGATACCTGGGCGAATCCAATCTTGATGACTTTGAGGCCAAGCCAATACCGCAGCTGAATTGGCTAAACTGATATCAAAAGCACCTGCATTTAGCGCTTTTAATTTACTCACAACCTGTTCAAAACGGAACATTTGTTGCGAAGTAAAAGAACCGTTTAACTCATCTGCACTTGCAAAATGGCTTGTTAAAATCAGCTTTTCGATTTTGTTACTCGCCTGTAGCGCTTGTACCACCGCGGCTGTTTTTTCAATATCAATACCGAGCCGGTGCATACCCGTGTCAAGTTTGAGCCAAATGGTAAACCTAAACTCACTCTTTGAGGCTAACAACTGACTAATTTGTTGTTCGGTATGAATAAGCAATTCACAGTTTATCTGCGCAGCAAGCTGATATTCTTCTGCACTAAAACAGCCCTCAATCAATACTATAGGCTTATTAACACCAGCCTGACGCAATGTTTGCGCTTCTTCAATACAGCACACACCAAATTTAGCAACTTGCGGTTCAAGGGCCTTTGCTACCTGTGTGGCACCATGCCCATAGGCATCGGCTTTCACCATAGCAACCACTTGAGCATGTGGCGCTAGGCGTGCTGCTATTTGACAATTATGTCTAATCGCGGGCAGATCAATAATAATTTGAGTAGGTCGTGACATCGTGTAGCGCTTATTTACTCGTTATATTTATGTTGGCTAAACAAGCCCTGTGCTTTTAACCATATATCGCCAATTTGGCCATCACCTACAGGCAGGCCATCTATTTCAATCACGGGAGCGATTTCTTTCGATGAGCTAGTTAACCAAATTTCATCGGCACTACGCACTTCATCCATGTGCACTGCTCGCTCTTCAAACGACAGGCTGCCATCGTTTTTGAGTATGTCGAGTAGCATACCTCGGGTTATACCTGGCAGGAGTTTTTCACTTAAAGGTGGCGTTATAATGACACCGTCTTTGACAATAAACACATTACAAGAACTGGCTTCAGTTAAATAGGCATTGTCATCGTACAAAATCGTTTCATTTACCCCTGCGCTTTGACTTTGTTGAAAATGCATGACATTTCCTAACAGTGAGGTTGATTTTATGTGACAACGTTTCCAGCGTAAGTCTTCACTCGTCACCACTTTAAACCCTTTTGACTTGCTTTTATCCGCCACCGGTTCGGCAGGGATCTCAAAAGCAAAAGCAAACACCGTCTGACTCACATTTGTTGGGTATGCATGAAACCGCTTCACATCAGCCCCGCGGCTAACATGTAAGTAAATGCCTAAATTTCCCGCGCCGTTTTCAACAATTAAACGTTCGACTACGGTTTTGATGGCACTAATGCCCATTGGCATCGGCATACCAATAGCCTGTAAACCCGTTTCTAAGCGGCGCATGTGCGGCTCAAAGCCTACCAATTTTCCGGCATAGCTAGGTATGACTTCATAAATGCCATCACCAAATAAAAAACCTCTATCCATCGGCGATATTTTCGCTTCCGACATCGGCATAAAATCACCATTGAGAAACACGCTACCCATCAATTTTCCAGCTAGAACAAGTGGCTATTGCAGTGATTATGCCACGAAAAATAGCGTGTTAGTCGACAATTTTTAGCTGCAATATAATTTTTTTTGCATCGATTTGGGTATATAGCCTAATCTAATTATCGGTTATCATACTGGGTCATTATTACATTAGGTTTAGCATTGTTTATGGTTCATATTGGAAAGTTTAATCACCTCGAAATCGTTAATCAGGTTCCCTTTGGTTTTTACCTTGACGGTGGTGAACTAGGTCAAATCCTACTGCCCACAAATAGTGCTCCACAAGGCTGCAAGCAAGGTGATATGCTCGATGTATTTATTTATCACGACAGTGATGATCGTATTATCGCCACCACTAAAAGTCCTAAAGCGCAGGTTGATCAGTGTGCCTATTTAAAAGTAGTCAGCGTAAATAAGGTAGGGGCATTTTTAGATTGGGGCTTAGAAAAAGATTTGCTAGTCCCCTTCAGCGAACAAGATTATCCAATGTCTGAAGGCATGTCATACGTCGTCTATGTGTTTTGTGACGAAGAAACGAATCGCATTGCTGCCTCCACTCGTCTACGTGATTTTCTACCTGAAGTCGCCTCGGAATTTGAGCCTAAACAAGAAGTGAGTTTATTGATCAGTGGTCGTACTGATATGGGCTACAAGGCCGTCATAAATGGCGCGTATTTAGGCTTAATTTTCAAAGATGAAGTATTCAAACCCATAAAAGTTGGCTACAAATTACCTGGCTTCATTAAACGTGTTCGTGAAGATGGCAAAATCGATCTGTGTTTTCAATTTCATGACAAAGATGCTAGGGGCAGTTTAGCAGAGCAAATCATAGACGACCTCATTGCCCATGGTGGTTTGTCTACCTTAACCGACAAAAGCCCAGCTGACGAAATAACAAAACGCTTTAATGTGAGTAAAAGTGCCTACAAAAAAGCCTTAGGCGGACTCTTCAAGCAAAAACGTATTTTGCTCGACAAAAATAAAATTACGCTAATCGATGAAACAAAGTAGGTTGTGATGAAAGCAAAAGTAAGTTGGCAACAAGGGCTATCATTTTTAGGTGAAACCGACAGCGGCAGAACCCTAGTTATGGACGGAAATGCTGAAGCGATCTCACCAATGGAGAGTGTATTGCTCGCTGTAGGCTCTTGCTCTTCAATCGATGTGGTGGATATTTTGCAAAAATCTCGGCTTACTATAGAAGACTGCTATTGTGAGTTAACGGCAGAACGCGCCGACTCTCCTCCTAAGGTTTTCACAAAAATTCATGCTCATTATGTCGTCAAAGGTCATAATATTACCGACAAACACATGGCAAGAGCAGTGCAGTTATCGGCTGAAAAATATTGTTCAGTCATGTTAATGTTAAGCGGCAATGTAGCAATTAGCACAAGTTACGCCATCGAATCCGAATAAATACAGTAGTAAGACTTGTTGCCCTTTTTATCAGAGTGTTGCTCAAATCCTTAGTATTGTTTACGTCACGTCAAGAAACCGCCTTAGTCATTCCATCCAGAGCTAAACGTATCTCACTTAGCTCTGTGGCTTTGAAACAGAAAAATTCCTAGCTAGCCCATAGAAAAAGGGGCGAGAAACACGGAAATGCCTTCGAATGTTAAGGATAAGGCTAATTATCGAACAAAACGCCCAACATTTTTATTATTATTTGAATAGTTAAGCTAAATAATAACTATTATCATTTGCAATGCGTTTAAGTTTTAATTATGCTTTTGAAACTTAATAACAACACACACTTGATTGGGAGATAACGTTGAAAAACACGCACAAACACAAAAATGAAAGATTGGGATCAAAAGCGCTCGCGATAGCCTTTACCTTCGCATCAGCTGCAGTTCAAGCAAATGATACTGAATGTGAACAAGACACCACTTTGCAAACCGCAGAATGTAAATCTCAGACCAAAGAAATTGAGATAGTCGAAGTATTCGGTATGGCTCAATCTCCTTATCGCGCCCTTAAATCTGGCGATGTGCGTCGTTTAGCCGAGCTTGCTGACACCCCGCAAACCATATCGGTATTAACTCAAAAACAAATTCTTGAATCGGGCAAATCGGATCTTAAAGAAATTTTAGCCACTCAATCAGGCGTTACTATTGGTACCGGCGAAAACGGTAATGCCTTTGGTGACCGTTATGTTATCCGCGGCCATGAAGCTCGTAGCGATGTCTTTGTTGATGGTTTACGTGACCCAGGCATGACTACCCGTGAGAGTTTTGCTACCGAGCAAGTTGAAATCACTAAAGGGCCCAGTTCTACCTTTGCTGGCCGTGGTTCATCAGGTGGTGCGGTAAACAGTATCACTAAACAAGCTTCACCTGATTACAACTTTAATCGCTTAGACGGCAGTATCGGTACTGATGAACATTATCGTATTGTGGTTGACTCTAATATCGCGATCAGTAACGAAACCGCCCTACGCTTGAACGTATTACAAGCAAGTGAAGATGCGCCTAACCGTGAAGGCATCGAAAGTACTCGCCAAGGCCTTTTACTTTCAGGTTATATCGAGCCCACCAGTAAGCTAAATTTTGTCGCTGATGCGTATTATTTAAATGCCGAAGATGTGCCAGATATGGGTAGTTATTTTGATAGAACCACACGCAAACCTGTCGAAGGCATTCCTGTTTATGCTCAACAAGAAGACTTTTTAGATACAGAGGTTAAAGCCCTCACCCTGCGTACAAATTATGAAATTAATGACAACATGCGCTTTTACAATGCTACTCGTTGGGGCAAGACTTCAAACGGCTATATTACCACCGGTATAGGCGCAGCCACACGAGATGAAAGTGACCCCACTGCACCGGGCGCAGCAGCCCTAAGTTTAAGTACGCATCAGGGCTGGCAAGAAATTGATTATGTCGCCAGCCAATTTAATTTCTTTTGGGACAACACTCTTTTCGGATTAAAAAACAAATGGGTATTTGGTGCAGAATTTAGCCAAGAGTCTGTGGATAACGGCGTTTACGATATCAACTATCTAGGTGAGTCTAACTGCCGGATAGCAGGTCGACGTGGCGTAAGTGATGGGTATTGCGTAACAGCTGACGATAGTAACATTACTACCATGACCCAGCGCACCTTCTCAAGAGGCGCCAAAGACGCCCAAATGGATGTTAAAACTCAAGCCTTGTATGTTATGAATACCTTAGCCTTAAGTGAAGAGTTTGATGTGTTTTTTGGTTTGCGAGCTGACTCGTTTGATTATGACAACACCGTGGGCGCAGGTTCAGAGCCTGACCAATATGATTACTCCGACACCCTAACCAATGGTCACCTTGGTCTTGTATACAACATTAACGAAGAAGCCAATATATATTTGACCTATAGCACTGCAACTAATATCAACGGTGGTGAATCTGATGTAGGTGGCAGTTGTGGTTACGGCGGATTATGTGGCGACCCAAGCCAAGTGCAAAACTCCGATCCAGAACAAGTCAAAAATATTGAACTGGGCACTAAATGGGAGCTCTTTGATGATAAATTATTAGCTACTGCGGCATGGTTCCAAGTCACCAAAAGTGACGTAATGGAGAGTATCGGTGAGGACGATTACGCCTCACTTGGTACACTAAATACTGGTAAAAACCGCGTTAAAGGTGTGGAGCTTTCGTTATCAGGTGCCATCACCGATGAGCTTAGTGTACAAATGAGCGCAGCAGTAATGGACTCTGAAATTCTTGAGTCTTATGTTGAGTCCTCAGTAGGTTTAGCGCTGAGTAACTTCGCCGACAAATCTTTGTATTTACAACTACGCTATCAGCCCAATGAAACCCTTGCCTTTGGTACTTCGTTTACCTATAAAAGTGAAATGTACGGCGGTCAACCAGACAGCGCTGCTGGCTACGATGCCGAAACAGGACAATACAGCATTGTGGTGCCTAGCTATAGCGTGATTGATTTGTTCGCCAACTACTATTATTCGGATACCCTGAATTTCCGTCTGAATATTGGTAACGTAGCAGACAATGAATATTGGACGGCAGCCTATCGCTCTGGCACATTTATGTACTTAGGCGAGGCGCGTAACGTTCGAGCCACTGCTAGCTGGAAATTTTAAGTTTAGGAGCACCACCTTGGTCATTATTGAAGCATTAATTAGCCCACAACAAGTGGCAGACTATAGAAAAATATTGACCAAGGTAAATTGGCAAGATGGCGCGATTACGGCAATGGGGATGGCTGCAGATGTGAAACGTAATTCGCAGGCAAATCCGCGAGATCCTCAAATCCAAGCCTTAGCCAATAATTTATTAGCCACTATGGGGGAACACGCAAGTTTAGTCTCAGCCGTATTACCCCATAAAATATTTCCCCCCTGTTTTAATCGCTACGAAGCAAACGAAACTTATGGTTATCATGTGGATGCGTCCATCATGCGACTGCCTAATAGCCAAGATGTGATGCGCAGCGATATGTCCATGACCCTATTTTTAAGTCCACCGGAGGATTATGAAGGTGGCGAACTGCTAATCTCAACTGACTTTGGCGAACAACGCGTAAAACTACGGGCCGGTAATGCGGTAGTGTACCCTTCAAGTTCCTTGCACCAGGTTACGCCTGTTACCAAAGGCACACGCTTAGCAGCTATAACTTGGATGCAAAGTTTGATACCCAACCCCACCACTCGTCAGTCTTTATTTGAACTCGACAGGGTCATTCAAGATATTGCCCAAAATGATGATATTGAACGCAGCAAACTCGACCGCCTACATCATGTTTACCATAATTTAGTGAGGCAGCATTCGGTGGTTTAAACCACGTTTGACAACTGACTTTTTTGCTGTTGATGAGGTAAATAAGCATCAAACATACTGGCAATATACCTAATTAATAATCGACCCTTGTTCAATACTTGAATGGCGACATCGTCATGCGTAAGCAAGCCATCTTGTGCTAAAGGTACTAAGCGCTGCATTTCTTCCGCAAAATACTCATCAAAGTTTATCTGTGTTTGCTGCTCTATTGCCGATTTTATAACAACGCCATTACACATTAAGGCTTTAATGACTAATGCCCGTATTTGATCATCATCTGTCAGCATTAGGCCTTTTGCTAAAGCGTTTTCCTCCTCATCCAGCTTTGCATAATACGCCATTAAGTCTTTTTTATTTTGGCTGTAGGTATGATTAATTGAGCTGATACTGGTCAAGCCTAAGCCTAATAAATCAGTGTTGCCCTGAGTAGTATAACCTTGGAAATTACGATGCAACTGTCCGGCACGATATGCCCTACTCAACTCGTCTTGTGGAAGAGCAAAATGATCCATACCAATAAACACATAGCCATGTTGTGTGAGTGTTTCAATTGCTTGGCACATCAAGCTCGATTTTAATTCTGTACTGGGCAGCCAATGATCAAGGATTTTTCGCTGGGACGCAAAACGTGAGGGTAAATGTGCGTAACTAAACAGTGAGATTCTTTCAGGCCGCATCGCCAAGACGTTAGCAAGCGTATTGGCAAAGGTCTGCTCATTTTGCCAGGGCAAGCCGTAAATCAAGTCAACGTTAACAGAACTAAAACCGAGTTGCTGTGCTCGCTCAACCAGTTTTGCAATAAATGGCGTGTCTTGAATGCGATTAATCGCAGACTGCACTTTTGGGTCCGTATCTTGTACCCCGATGCTAATACGGTTAAAACCGAGGTTTTTTAACAGATCAACGTAACTCAATTGTATTTTTCTCGGGTCTATCTCGATACTAATTTCAGCACCTTCATCGATGGAAAAATGCTGATTTAGTAAGGTCATGAGTCGCTGCATTTGCCTTTCATTTAAAAAGCTTGGCGTACCACCACCTAAATGCACTTGGCTGACTTTGTATTTTTTGAACAGGGATGACTGCCCAATTATTTCCCTCTCTAAATAGTCAAGATAAATGTCTGCTTTATGTTGATGGCGAGTCACAATTTTATTGCAGCCACAGTAGTAACAAAGACTATGGCAAAAAGGAATATGCACATACAACGACAATAAACGGTTTTGGCTAGTCTGCACTGCCCTTACAAAGTCCAACCGAGAAAAGTGCTCATCAAAGCCCAATGCAGTGGGATATGAGGTATAACGCGGTGCGGCTGAGTTATATTTTTTGAGTAAGGTAAGTTCCGTAGTGGTTAACATTCATTTCTATCACAGCAAGTTGGGTATAGACAGTGTGTCTTACCCAATATAAAAATACTTTGATCAAGCTCAAGTTTTATTCTTTATGTCATGAGCTAATTATTGTTTAGCCCACTATATTGTCAGCTCTGTCCCTTTTACTAACAAGTAGTGAAATTTGCTAACTATTGGTTTTTCTCTCACGGTAGTTTTCCCGTTAATTGCATAACCCATTGAAATAATGAGTAAAAATAAATGGCCTGTGATTTGCAAAACTTTTAGGTAATTGGCGAGAACCGCCAGACAAACACTAGAAGGAATTGTTATGTCAAATAAAGCGATATTTTGTTTTGTATTTTTCAGCTTAACCTTGCTCGAAATTGGACAGTTAGCTATTTCGCAAGAACATCCGATTATTATCAACCAAGGGCACTATGTAAACGAAGAAACTGAGACCACAGAGGCGCCAGTAAAGCAAGCCACCGCAACGGGTGGGTGTGATGTTCAGCTCAATCGTGCTGACTCGCAAAAGCACTGCATAGCGCAACATTCTCAACAATAATGACTCAACTAGCCTCACTTGTTATTCGCCCATCTAAGGGCATAGTTGATATTAAAAAACCTTTTGTGAGCTTACCTTGTGCTTGCCAACAGGCACAAAAAAAGAGACCGAAGTCTCTTTTATTTCAACCTTTAGTTAAATAAGGTTTAAATATATTCTACCGCTGAAATTTCATATTCTATTGCCCCTTTTGGGGTTTGAATATTGACGATGTCATCTAACTCTTTACCAATTAAACCACGAGCTATCGGCGAGCTATATGAAATAAGATTGTTCTTAATATCGGCTTCGTCTTCACCTACTATTTTATAGGTGGTTTCTTCATCAGTGTCTAAATTAAGGATCGTCACCGTCGCGCCAAAAATAACTTTGCCATTATTAGCCATTTTTGTGACATCAATAATCTGAATATTAGACAGTTTGCCTTCGATATCCTGAATACGGCCTTCACAAAAACTTTGTTGTTCACGGGCTGCATGATATTCAGCGTTTTCTTTCAAATCGCCATGCTCTCGGGCTTCGGCAATCGCCTTAATGATTTGTGGTCGTTTAACTGACTTTAAATGTTGCAGCTCTTCACGCAACATCTCTGCGCCTTTGGCTGTCATTGGGTATTGATTCATAGTTCAATAACTCACTTTGTTTGGTGTCATGATTTTATTAGATAAAGCAACATAGGTACAAAAACATAAAAATCAACTCGGGCCGGGAATTTTCCTGGCCCACTTTTTAAAGTATGCGTTTATGCAAATCTTGCACTGATGTCACTCGGGCACGATCTTCTGCTTTATTGGCATTTACCGTAGCAAAGGCGGCGTTCATCGTGGTGGTATAAGGCACTTTGTTTAACAATGCTTCCCGACGGATATACACGGAGTCATCGATGGCTTGGCGACCTTCTGTGGTATTGATAATATAACAATATTCACGGTTTTTGATGGCATCCACAATGTTAGGACGACCTTCGCTGAGTTTATTCACCACACTGCAGGCTACGCCAGCTTGGTTTAATACATCAGCAGTACCACTAGTGGCCTCCAACGTGAAGCCTTTGGCTAGCATCTTTTGACCTAATTCAATGACGCGATTTTTGTCATTCAAACGCACGGATAATAACGCTTTACCACCCACGGGTATTGGCTGACTCGCGCCTAAATTGGCTTTTGCATACGCTTCAACAAACGTATCACCCACTCCCATCACTTCGCCGGTTGAACGCATTTCGGGGCCCAATAATGGATCAACACCTTGGAACTTAGCGAAGGGCAATACCACTTCTTTCACAGAATAGAAGGGCGGAATAATTTCTTTGGTAATTCCCTGTGAGGCAAGTGATTGGCCAACCATACAACGAGCCCCAATTTTAGCGATAGCCATACCGGTCGCCTTAGATACAAAAGGTACAGTACGCGCAGCACGAGGGTTAACTTCAATCAAATATACTTTGCCATCTTTCACTGCAAATTGCGTATTCATCAAGCCTACCACACCGAGTTCGAGGGCCATGGCTTTAACTTGTTCACGCATTACGTCTTGAATAGCGGGGCTAAGCGAATAGGGCGGCAATGAGCAAGCCGAGTCACCTGAGTGCACACCCGCTTGTTCAATATGTTCCATGATGCCACCAATAACGACATCTTTACCGTCACAAATGGCATCAACGTCCACTTCAATCGCATCATCTAAGAAACGGTCGAGTAATACTGGCGAGTCGTTAGACACTTTAACCGCATGCTTCAAGTATCGGGTTAAATCTTTAATGTCATAGACGATTTCCATCGCGCGGCCGCCTAACACGTAAGAAGGACGCACTACTAAGGGAAAACCGATTTTTTCAGCGGCAACCAGCGCTTGCTCAAGATTACTCACCGTCGCATTGGCAGGCTGCTTAAGATTAAGCTTGTTAACCATTTTTTGGAAACGTTCACGGTCTTCTGCTTTATCGATTGCATCAGGTGAGGTACCAATAATCGGCACACCAGCCGCTTCAAGTGCACGAGCAAGTTTAAGTGGGGTTTGCCCACCGTATTGCACTATCACGCCGACTGGTTTCTCGATGCGCACAATTTCAAGCACATCTTCTAAGGTCACAGACTCAAAATACAAACGATCAGAGGTATCATAATCAGTTGAAACCGTTTCTGGGTTACAGTTAACCATAATAGTTTCGTAGCCGTCTTCACGCAGAGCTAAGGCAGCGTGCACACAACAATAGTCAAATTCAATACCTTGGCCGATACGGTTTGGACCACCGCCTAATACCATGATTTTTTTGTTGTCTGTGGGATTAGATTCACACTCTTCGTCATAAGTTGAATACATGTAAGCGGTATTGCTGGCAAATTCAGCGGCGCAAGTATCAACACGCTTATATACTGGATGAATGTCAAAATTGCGACGCGCTTCACGCACATCTGCTTCGTCAACCCCTGTTAAATCGGCGATACGTGCATCAGCAAAACCTTTGCGTTTTAAGATTTTCATCAAATCTTCATCGATAGCAGATAGGCCTAACTCAGCAACTTGTTGTTCAAGAACGATCAACTCTTCGATTTGTATCAAGTACCAACGGTCAATGTTGGTTAAGGTGAATATCTCATCAACCGACATGCCCATACGCATCGCGTCGGCAATATACCAAATACGTTCAGCTCCCGGTTCACGAAGCTCACGAATAATCGTGGCTTTTGCGTTTGGATCTTTAATGTCGATGATTGGGTCTAAACCGTTAACACCCACTTCCAGTCCACGAAGGGCTTTTTGCAAGGATTCTTGTTGGTTACGGCCAATTGCCATCACCTCACCCACTGACTTCATTTGGGTCGTCAAACGGTCATTAGCACCCGCAAATTTTTCAAAGTTAAAACGCGGGATCTTAGTCACAACGTAGTCAATGGCCGGTTCAAAAGATGCCGGAGTTAAACCGCCGGTAATATCGTTGGCGAGTTCATCTAAGGTGTAACCAATTGCTAATTTAGCTGCTACTTTGGCAATAGGGAAACCCGTTGCTTTTGAAGCCAGTGCAGAGGAGCGCGATACACGCGGGTTCATCTCAATAACCACTAAACGACCGGTTTTTGGGTCAACGCCAAACTGGACGTTTGAACCGCCAGTCTCAACACCAATTTCACGCAATACGGCAATGGCCGCATTACGCATAATTTGAAATTCTTTGTCCGTTAAGGTTTGTGCCGGAGCAACGGTGATTGAGTCACCGGTATGCACCCCCATTGGATCAAAGTTTTCAATAGTACATACGATAATACAGTTGTCTGCTTTATCACGTACCACTTCCATTTCGTACTCTTTCCAACCGATTAGAGACTCATCGATTAACAATTCGTTTGTAGGTGATAAATCTAAGCCGCGACGACAAATTTCTTCAAACTCGTCACGGTTGTAGGCAATACCACCACCTGAGCCGCCCATGGTAAAGGAAGGGCGAATAATACAAGGAAAACCAATGCGTGTACTGACGTCAAAAGCCTGTTCCATGCTGTGAGCAATCTCTGCTACCGGACACGCTAATCCAATTGATTTCATGGCTTTATCGAAACGTTCACGATCTTCGGCTTTGTCAATGGCGTCTGCTGTTGCACCAATCATCTCAACGCCAAACTCTTCTAAGACACCATGCTTATTTAAGTCCAACGCACAGTTAAGCGCGGTTTGTCCGCCCATCGTAGGAAGAATAGCGTCAGGACGTTCTTTTTCGATAATTTTGCGCACAACTTCCCAATGAATGGGTTCAATGTAAGTTGCATCAGCCATCTCAGGATCGGTCATGATGGTGGCTGGATTAGAGTTAACCAATATGACGCGGAACCCTTCTTCTTTAAGGGCTTTACAGGCTTGCGCGCCAGAGTAATCAAACTCACAGGCCTGACCTATAACAATGGGGCCAGCGCCTAAAATTAAGATACTTTTTATGTCGGTACGTTTTGGCATGGTGCTCTTCTTTAATCTCGTCTCAATATTCGGGTTGTTTCAGGCAAAACTCGCTAATCTAGCGAGTTGCTTGCATCAATTCGATAAAATGGTCAAACAAAGGCGCTGCATCATGAGGGCCAGGACTGGCTTCAGGATGGCCTTGAAAGCTAAACGCAGGCTTATCGGTTAGGTGTATGCCCTGCAACGATTTATCAAACAACGATATGTGAGTCACTTCAATATTGGCTGGCAGACTTGACTCATCGACGGCAAAACCATGGTTTTGAGCTGTAATCATCACTCGATTGGCTTTTAAATCTTTAACTGGGTGATTCGCGCCATGATGACCAAACTTCATTTTTAAGGTGCGAGCACCACTGGCAAGGGCCAATAACTGATGACCTAAACAAATACCAAATATAGGAATATTAGTGTCTAACAAGGTTTTAATGGCACTGATGGCATAATCACAAGGCTCTGGATCTCCGGGGCCATTTGATAAAAATACGCCATCTGGCTTCAGTGCGAGCACATCTGCTGCAGAGGTTTTTGCTGGTACAACCGTTAAACGACAGCCTCGGTCAACTAACATACGCAGTATGTTGTGTTTAACCCCATAATCGTAAGCCACAACGTGAAACGGCATCGAATCAGGAGCAGGTTTATACCCCACTTCCAAATCCCAACTGGCCGAATTCCATTCGTAACTGGCTTCACAAGTCACTTCTTTGGCTAAATCCATGCCTTTTAAACCTGCAAAACCTTGCGCCATAGCCAGTGCATGAGCTTCGTCCAAACTTACGTCATCAAGGGCATTGCTGGCGATAATACAACCGTTCTGCGCCCCCTTGTCACGTAAGATACGTGTTAATCGACGTGTATCAATGTCGGCAATACCTAGGATGTTATTTGCTTCAAGATAATCAGATAAGCTTTGTTGGCTGCGGAAATTACTGACCAGTAAGGGTAGATCACGGATCACCAGGCCTTTGGCCCAAATCTTAGTGGATTCTTGGTCTTCTTCATTGATACCGGTATTACCGATATGAGGATAAGTCAGTGTAACGATTTGTTCGGCGTACGAAGGATCAGTTAAAATTTCCTGATATCCTGTCATGGAAGTGTTAAAAACCACTTCCCCTACTGACACACCAGACGCTCCAATCGCAGTACCTTTAAAAACAGACCCGTCTGCTAGTACTAAAAGGGCGGAAATAGCCAAGTCAACCTCCTGGTTACTTAATGTATAAAAAGTAAGGTTATATGGCACTAACTCGAGGTTAATGCGCTAGAACTTGGTTTTTCTCAGTTACCAAGCCCAATATAAAAACCCCAATAAATATTTGATTTACAAGGAATTTAGCTTAATTTGCAAGATATAACTGGTTGAAGTTGTAATAACTTCGGTAATTTTTGGCAAATTCGCAGTACTATACACGAAACACCTTTTAGGGTCTACGAACAATTACCAAAAATGCATAAATAAGCATTTAAACTACAATTTTATGCTTAAGCCGCAAAAATCTAATTTATTGCCCTACGGCTATTCGCGACAGCTCTGTCTTATGGTGTCCTTAGTTTGCGTTAAAGCCTAATACATCAGCCATATTATACAAGCCCGCAGGCTGCTTAATTAACCAGTTAGCCGCTTTAACTGCGCCTTTAGCAAAGGTCAGCCTACTTGAGGCTTTATGGGTAATTTCTAAACGCTCACCTATATCAGCAAAAAGGACCGTGTGATCACCAATAACATCGCCTGCCCGTACTGTTGCAAAACCTATTGTTTGCTGGTCGCGCTCGCCGGTATCCCCTTCTCTGCCATACACCGCGCATTGGGCTAAATCTCGATCTAACTCATCTGCAATGGCTTCACCAATTGCCACCGCCGTCCCTGAGGGCGCATCTTTTTTATAACGATGGTGTGTTTCAATGATTTCGATATCAGCAGTTTGTCCCATTACCTTGGCGGTTTGACGGACTAAATTGAGTAGCAAATTAACACCAACACTGTAATTGGCCGCGAACACAATGGGTATAGATTGCGCAGCCAGAGTTAAGGCATTCTTCTGCTCAGCATTTAATCCGGTGGTGCCAATGACGATAGGCAGTTTATGTTTTACACAAAATGCTAGGTTGTCAGTTAAGGCGGCTGGCAAGGTAAAATCGATCATCACATCGATATCAGCGACACTCCCTGTTAAATCAGCTTGGGTAGTCACACCTAACTTGCCGATGCCAGAAAGTTCACCCACATCAGTACCAAGCATAGATGAGGAAGCACGCACTGTGGCGGCACTTAAATGTGACTCAGCATCTTGTTTAATGGCCTCTACTAAAACACGGCCCATACGACCGTTTGCTCCGAAAATAGCGATTTTACTCATGATATTTTTCTTTTGAATAATGTCTAATATAAATAATGCGGAGATTGTGCCTTAATTAGTAGGCACTTGCAGCCTAGTATTGATACTAATTCGCTTTAAGAAATGCCTTAACAAACAAATCACTGCATTTTTATTTTTAAGGTGTTTTCGTGCTTATTTCTGGCGAGATAAAAATGCGAGCGTTAAGTGATACAGCGAATATCCCTTAGATACTTTCTTGCTAACTTTTTACTGACCCTGCTCAGCTTTGGTGTACAAATTTAACGCTTTAGGCAAGCATGTTAACCAAGAATCAGTCCTACAAGCCCAATTTATACACCTAGGTAAGGTAATTTACACAGGACTATCCTTACTCTTTCACATAGTATTACAGGGTTTTTAACTGTAGGGGGTAAACGGGCACATGCTAAAACCTGACTTTAACAATGAAAACATTGCTGAGCTTAACAACACAACAGTGCCTCAGGTTGAAAACCTAAACTTGCAGGTACTTGCACAGCAGTACGCCCCGCTTAATCTAATAATAAATGGCGTATTGAGCCTACTATTCTTAATGCTGGGCGCTTTGGTTTATGTGCAAAACTGGATAGTGTTACCATCTGCTTTACACAATTTTATTCCCTATGCATTGTGTATCTTTGCCGTGACCAGCCTGCTTATTATCTCACTAAACTTTTTGGCTGATAAACAAAAACGTTATGCCTTACGCCAGCTAGATTTGCATTTCAGTTCGGGATTGATGTTTAAAAAACTGGTCAGCCAGCCTATCTCACGAATTCAACATGTTGAACTAAAGCGGGGGCCCTTAGAGCGATTTAAAAACCTTGCCACCTTACAAGTTTATAGCGCTGGAGGTTCACATCACACCTTTGAAATACCGGGCTTAGACTTAGCAACTGCCCAACAAATTCATCAATTTATCCTTAAAAATAAAGACTTAATCCACAATGCATAGTGTGCATAAATCGTCACACGAGCACCAGCCAGTAGCTAATGACTGGCAAAAACTGTCGCCCATTGCAATTGTTTATTTTGTCATGAAGATTATTCGTGGGGTCTTTGCCAATATCGTTTATTTAATTCCAGCCCTGGCATATAGCTATTCGAATATCATCGCGTACCCTTATATTTGGCTGCCGATATTGTTGATCTCGTTTACCGCATTGCTATTGGGGGCATTTTGGAGTTTTCAGGTTTATCGCTTTCGTTTATCAGATAATGTGCTTGAAATTCGTTCTGGTCTTTTTCGTAAAAAACACGTGAATCTGCCCTTTGAACGAATTCAAAATGTTAAAATTGAACAGCCACTTTATTATCGCCTCACTGGGTATGCCTGTTTGCAGCTCGATACAGCAGGCTCTGCTAAACAAGAAGCCCAACTAGTGGCTTTGCCTTTGGTGCTGGCTCAACAGCTAAAACAGCAAATATTGCGGGTTTCGCCTGAATCATCTGCGCCATTTAGTGCAGCGCCTACCCACGCGAAAGATAGCTACCCACCCTTTGCCACCGACGAACAGTTAATCAATCAACGCAGCTTACCTGACTTAGTTTTACACGGCATCACCAATAACAGAGTGTGGATTTTATTGGGTGGTTTAGCTCCTTTTTACGATAATATTGTCAATAAAATCAACATTTTGCTAATGGATTTGGGTATCAATCTTAATGACATGTTTAACTTACAAGTACACTCTTTATGGCAAGTAGGGATCTATACCTTATCCTTGACTCTGCTATTCATGTTCTTACTGATGCTGTTTTCTGTGACGGGCGCTATCATAAGTTATTATGGTTATACCCTGAGTAAGACAGAAAACCGCTATATTCGCCGCAGCGGCTTGTTCACCAAACATGAAGTTAGCATGCCATTAAGTCGTTTACAGATGCTTGTGCAACAACAAGACTGGTTAGATATCTTGTTGAAACGAGTCAACCTTAAGTTGGAGCAAATGAATGCGCGGCTAAAACAGGCTGATCATTCCGCGGCTAACAATAAAATTATTGTGCCCTCTATTACGCTTACACAAAGTCGTGCAATCATTGACGATATCTACCCCAATAATCAATTGGCCAACGTGAGCTTTTCAGCCATTAGTGGATTTTTTATGCTGCGCTACATTGGCTATTATTTATTTCCGCTGTGTTGCCTCATTCAAAGTATTGCCATTATTAAACACAACATAGCGTTGGCAGCAATAGGACTAGTACTTTTTGCATTATTAAGCACCCTTGTTTTTTTACGCTGGCGGCGTTGGGGCTATGCTTTTGACGAAAACTTTGTTTACCTACGTAAGGGACTTTTGGGCGTAGATTATTATTGCTTTCCTGCTTTTAAGGTGCAGCAATGCCAATTTAAACAAAGCATAATGATGAAAAGGCGTCACTTAGCGACGGTGAAATATGTACTGGCTTCAGGTGCCATTACCATACCGTTAATGCCAGAAACCATTGCACTTGGTTTAATTAATCGTTGTTTGTATCAGGTAGAGTCAAGTCAACGCTCATGGATGTAACACCAGATGTTGCTCATGGTTATATGAACAATCCAGATAAGATAGTAAATGCACTCAGTAAGGAGTAACAAATGCAGGCTGATTTTTGGCATGAACGCTGGGCTAAAGGTGAAATTGGTTTTCATGAACAAGACATCAATCCCTTATTAATAGCCCATTTCCCCAAATTATCTCTCAGAAAAGGCCAACGGGTGTTTGTGCCTTTATGTGGTAAAACCCATGACATCTCATGGTTATTAGCACAAGGCTATAACGTAGTAGGCGCAGAGCTCAGTGAGCAGGCAACCATCGCCTTATTTGAATCATTACATATTCAAGCCGAGGTCACTGCTATAGATGGTTTTTTACTCTACCAAGCAGCCAATATTGACATTTTTGTAGGCGATATTTTTTCACTAACTCAGGCGCTTATTGGTCAAGTAGATGGCGTTTACGACCGAGCCGCACTGGTGGCTTTACCCTTGCCAATGAGAATACAATATAGTCAACACCTTATAAATGTGACTGATGGTGCTACGCAATTATTAATTTGTTTTGATTATGAGCAGAGCTCGATGCAAGGCCCCCCCTTTAGTGTGACTGCAGCTGAAGTAACCCGCCATTACGCTGATAAATATAAGATTGAAAGTTTATACAGTGAATCTTTGGCTGGCGGGTTAAAAGGCAGAGTCGCCGCCTTGCAACAAGTTTGGCGCTTGACTCCGGGCTAGTGCTCGACGTTTAGCACCTAAAAAACCGTTACTAACGGTTTTTTAGGTTGTTAATGATTAACCACCAAAATTCATACTGAACTCAATACCATAAAAGCGAGGTGGACCGGCTACAAAAGTCGGATTACCAAAAGCACCACCCGTATTACCTGCATCTACCAAGTACTCTTTATCAAAGATATTGCTTGCCACTAAATTAACCGACCAACTCGCATCTGCCCTTTCAATACCTACACGAAGGTTGGCTAAACTCACTGCATCTTCACTGATGTTAGGCTGATTCGCAGCTTCAAAAAACACATCCGATCGATAACTAAAAATCGCTGAACTGGTGAAATTGAAGTCATTACTTACAGCAGTAAAGTACGAACCACCTAGACTAAAAGTCCGCTCAGGCTGCAAACGGAAGCGATTACCCGCTAAGTTACCATTGGTAGCATCGTCATCTATAGTGGCATCAATATAGGCAAAGTTAGCGAATAACTGCAGTCCTTCCCCTACGATGGCTCGCAGCTCGCCTTCAACACCAATATTGGTCGCTGAACCCGCATCGGCCTGATAAGCAATGCCATCATCGCCTAATAAAGTTACTTGAAAATGGGTATAATCTTGATAGAAAACCGACGCTGAATAATCAAGTTTACGCTCCCATGCTTGGCCTTTTATCCCAGCTTCGTAGTTCCATATAATTTCT
Source organism: Paraglaciecola sp. (assembly GCF_030730205.1). GTDB lineage: Bacteria > Pseudomonadota > Gammaproteobacteria > Enterobacterales > Alteromonadaceae > Paraglaciecola. Next base: position 23,450 of record NZ_JANQVQ010000019.1, on the reverse strand, counting down.
GCTGGTACATCACTTACTGTGCTACCTGTTACATCCAGTACGTTAGAGCGACGACCTTTCGAGATGGTTGCATAAATATTAAGATCAGGATTAACACGATATAAGGCATTAAAACGAGGCAACCAATCATCGTAGCTTTTATTTGCGCTGAAGGTTTCACCATCGGTATTACTGCCAAAAAATGTGCCGCCCGTTAACACCGAGTCAGGAATAACAGACATATAAGCACTTTCTTTATCTTCTTTTACGTACCGTAAACCCGCCGTTAATTCTAAGGCATCACTGACTAAATACGTGAAATCAGCAAATGCAGAATAGCTTTGATTGTCACCGTAATTGGTAAACTCCGAAGAATAAGGAATTTCACTAAAAGCACCTGCAGTTAAAACTGCACTTAAAACGTTTACTGAGCCGTCTGCATTAATACAGGGCTGACCTAAAGCTGACAAAGCGCCAACACAATTAAGAAAAATTGATTCTTCGGTACTAAAGGGCACACGTTGTGAACCATCTTCAGTAAAGTAACTCACACCTGCGATACTTGTGAGCTTATCTTGCACATTGACTAAGCGTAATTCTTGACTGAATTGATCACCCTGAGCATCTTCTGCAAACTCTAAAAACCATGCTTGCGTACCATCGGCGTCAAATACTTCTATGGAATCAAAACGGCGATACGCAGATATTGAGGTCAAGGTTGTGCTATCAGATAGCGTGTAGTTTAGGGTCAGGTTAACATCATCCACTGTACGATCTACCCCCAGTTTTTCAGCGCCTAATACCGCTTTTGAATAGGGGCTTCCCGACATCTCAACATAAGTATAAGGGCTGGTATCGCCGCCCGTTGGGGCAAAGTTGGCGTTCTTAAAGGATGTACCAGAATCAGCATTTTTCTCGTGGGTATAGACGATATCCCCAGTCAGTTTATCATTCGGAACAAAACGCAGCGAAGCACGAACGGCTTGACGATCAATGGCATGCATATCATCTTGCTTGGTGCCATTTGGGGTTTGCGAATCTGCATCACCCGCTATATTTTCTATAAAACCATCGCGCTTACGATAACTTACAGCCAAGCGGCCTTGCAGTGTTGCATTGCCACCAGTGACATAGCCATGAAGTGAAGTAGCGCCAAAGTTACCAACAGCAGCATTAATTTTGGCAGAAAAATCTTCCTCAGGCTTATTGGTGATAACGCTTAATGCACCTACCGATGCGGCAGTACCAAACAATGTAGCCTGTGGACCTTTAACCACTTCTACTCGCTCGATATCAAATAACTCAAAATAGGAACCACGTGAACGAGACACATCAGCGCCGTTATAATAAATCGACACCCGCGGCGATGATTGTGATGAACCGCTATCAGAAGTAATACCACGAATGACAAAACCGGGATTGTTAGGGCTTTGCTCTTGAATGACCAAGCCTGGGGTAATATCCGATAACGCATCAAGCTCATTCACCCCCAAGCGTTCTAAAAAATCACCGTTATAAGCACTAATAGAAACCGGCACATCTTGGATCGCTTGCACACGTTTTTGAGTGGTTACAGTGATTTTTTCAATCTCACCTTTATCAGGCTCTTGCGCTGCTACGCCCGTCGCTAATAAAGCGCTAACGATTAATGTAAGTGGACGAAGACTGAATTTCGCTGAGTGGGTAATTAGCATATTACATTTACTTCCGAGTAATTAAGTGATTTCACAGCCCTCTAAGCTAAAGCCCTTTTGCGATAATTAGATGAACAAACAGTGACATTTTTATTAAATATCGACATAAGCGCATGTTTATCATAAGTTTTTGTATTCCCGACCCACACCATCAAATAGCTATAAAAGTAACCACAGGGTAATCAGTATTAACGCTAAACCCACAAAGTAGTGAGTAGGACGAGCTGCAATAAATTTGCCACTACCGCCCTCCTTTGTCTTGCCACTGAGCATGGCTGAAATTAAATTTTGTTTGCGCCAAAACAAATAATACGTCACAGCAAAGAGATGCAAAATAATCCAACCGAGGATCACATTAAAAGTGTATTCGTGCCATGCTGCACTTAGGCGCCCTGTTTCAAAAGAAACATAGTCATTTAAGGGGCCAGCCTCCCAACCATCCACATCAATGGCAAACAAGCCAGAAATCACTTGAATACCCATCAGACTTAATAATAGAACAACACTATAAGCCCCTAGCGGGTTGTGACCATATTGAGGTGCCGTGTGAGGCTGGCCGAGAGTTTTAGCATAACGCCATGTCTGGGTTGGACCTTGCACAAATTGAGTGAATCTCGCGGTATTACTGCCGGCAAAGCCCCAATATAGACGAAAAACCAGCAAACTCGTGATCGCGTAACCAGCATAGCGATGAATGTCCATTTCGCCATTTTCAGCAGTCCACCATAAAAGCGCGAGTAAAATGACAAAGGACCAATGGACAAATCTGATGGGCCAATCCCATACTCGATTGGCGCTAGTTTGATTGTTTGTCATATTGCTACCTGCTGAAAAACGTTGCTTAAAAGAAAGGCCAAATAAATGGCTTACCAACAATACTGTTTACAGTATTTCATATTCGCCATTATTCATTCAATCAAATGATATAGCTAATTGCTCTGCGTCTAAAAGCTAAGGTTTAACCTTTGATATTAAGAATTAAAGTCGCGTAGAATGGAAAAGGGCTCAGCGTAGCCGTAAACTTAACTGGGCAAAGCCTGACATGGTATTAATTTAATCAAAACAGAGAATCACAAACATGAAAACAACATGCCGCAGTTTTTCCACATTTAAAGCATTAGCCATAAGCAGTGCCGTAATTTTATCTTTGCACGTCTCTGTTAATGCTAATGCAACAGACGCCAGTTCTACCATTGAAACTCGCCAACAAAACTTTAAAGAGATGGGTAAAGCAATGAAAACCATCAATCAACAATTAAAGAGTGGCGCTCCAGACCTAAGTGTTATCCAGCAACATGCAGGCGTATTGGCTGACCATGCCCAGGTGCTACCTGATTGGTTTCCCGCAGGTACAGGTCAAGAGACAGGTTTAGATACCGATGCCTTGGCAGAAATTTGGTCACAAGCGGATAAGTTTGCGGACAAAGCCGAAGGCTTTAAGCAAAGTAGCCAAGCGCTGTTAAATACGGCTGAAAAAGGTGATATTGCTGCCTTAATGGGCGGTTTAGTCGGGGTGAAAGACAGTTGCTCGGCCTGTCATAAAAGCTTTAGAGCTGATTAATCGCTTACTATCTACTCAACACCGCTATAGCTGTAGCCTATTGCATCATGTAGCGCAGGCTTATCTACGGCAAGGTCTATCGAGCGAGAAAAAGCAAAGCCCGATCCGCGCTCATTAGCAGCGAGGTTTATCTACAAACCTCGCTGCTACTGAGCACTAACGCTCAATTTTTAATCAAAAAAAATCAAATTAGCTTCATTACGTCTCAAGTAACCCTAGGGTATTCTCGTGGCAGAAGAGCTCAAACGATGCCCTACTTCTCATGATTGGCTGCACAACAAAAAATAATACCTGTCTTGAATCGACATCCGTTACTTGCAGGCTGAAACGCGATTTCTTTGAGGGACAAGCATCGGCGTGTGCTCTTTTAACGAGATTGACCGAGCATAAGCCACGGTCTTGTTTTGCACTATATTTACTGCGACAGCTGAAAAAAATAGCAATATAAGAGCCTTAAATGTGAAATTTTTGTATTTATGACATTCCACCAAGCAAAACTGTAATTTAATTACATAATAATTTAGACCAAATAACATGCTTATTATTCTATAAAGATATATTAAAATACAAAATGTCGTTAAATTTCAACAGTATATCATATTGTTAAATACTTGAACTGCTACTTTTACACGCTATTAATTAAAGTAGCACAAAGAAAAAACAACAATTTTCTGTAATTTAATTACTATTTGTTTCGAGATTTACCTAAAGTCTCTCACACAAACGGTTAAATTAATTGGGGTATTGAATATGAAAAAGTTATTTGTTTCTATCGTAGTATCTGCAGCTTGCTTGTCATTCAATGCTAACGCTGCTCTTGAAAGTGCTAAGAAAGTTAAATTTGTTGGTGACACTGAATTTGCAGGCTTTTGTAAAGCCGCTATCAACAATGATGTCAACACCTTAAAACGTGCTATTGAACGTCAAGTTGGCGTGCTAGCAAGTTCAAAACAACGTGTCCTTGACATTGTTTTAGACGAAAAAAATGTGAGCTGTGCTGGTAAAGGATTGGCTGAGTTTTCTGAAACTCGTCAAGCAACTGATGTTGTAAACTTTATTCAAGCTAAAATCAGTCAATAGAATGCTAAGGTTGAGCTCAGTCAACTTGACTGAGCTCAACTTCGTTTTTAACTACATGCCAAAATTAGCTGAGTTCAATATTTTACTGCCATTAAAGGCCAATGCCTCCGGTAGGACAGGTTTCAAAACGTTCAGCAAACCCTTTGATCATGGGTTTACCTAATTTGATTGCTTCTTGCACCGACGGCAGCATGATAGACGCTTTATGATGGGTTTCATCTGTCCATACTTCTGTCACCCAAAGGGCATTCTCATCTAATTTATCATTGGCAATAATATAGCTAAGACACCCTGGCATATCGGCCACTCCAGTTAACAATATATCAGTTAACGCTTCACGCTTACCTTCGACACAATCGATCTTTCCAATTAATCCGTACATTATTTTTCCTTATCCGCAACTCACTGGCTGCGATGAAAAAGTTTGAAACATCAGGCTCGACTTTATTCAGAGCAAACCTCACACCGGCGAGTATCAAACCCTAGGCTTGATATAACTCTAAGGGTAGACCGTCAGGATCGCTGAAAAAAGTAAAGGGTTTACCTGTATACTCGTCAATTCTTATGGCTTCGACTTCGATGCCCTGCTTTTCTAATTGCTGCTTGCTCAGCGCGACCGAATCAACTACAAAAGCCAAGTGCCGCAAGCCCTGCGCTTCAGGTCGACTAGGCCTGGGCGGGGCGTCTGGAAACGAAAACATTTCAAGCTGCCCCCCATCCGGTAAGGCCAAATCTAACTTATACGATTGCCGCTCTGCTCGATAGTTTTCAGCGATCACCGCAAGACCCAACACCTCAGTATAAAACTGTTTCGAGCGTGGATAGTCAGAACAAATAATAGCCACATGATGAATGCGCTTTAACATGCTTTAGCTCCCTTAATTACTGACAAAAAAGCCCCTAGTTTGATAAATTACTGCGGCTGAGCAGCTGACATAGCATCGAATTTTTGTTTGGCACGCATAAAGACCTGTTGCCCCCATTGCTGACCTATCATCATCGATTCCTGCATAATGGCAGGCTGAGCAGAGATTAATTTTTTACCGGCAGGTGTTGAATAGAACGCCAGTATGGCTTGAATATCTTCTTCACTTAGATGCTTTTGGTACACTGGAATGATCATTTTCATAAGTTCATTGGCATCGAGTTCTTGCTTAAAGGTGTCCCAAAAAGTCGGCGGCGCATCAGGTATCATCTGTTGCATTGCCGGTAGCATTTGATTCATCATTTGCGCACTCAAATCACCCGCCCCGGTGAGTTGCATTAACTGCTCTATGCTCGCTTTTTTAGCGGGCTGTGCAACACTGGCAAAGGCTAGTGATAACCCAACTAAAGCCATACATATTTTTTTCATTATTATCCTTAAACGCTCATTAAAAATTTATTCTTTCACAAAACATTGCTGAATTATAGCGATAAAAAAAGCCGCTCAATGGAGCGGCTTAAACAAACTATAAGATCTAAGTTTAATTGGTTAAATCGTCAAAAAACTTTTTAACCCCATCAAAAAAGCCACTTTCTTTAGGTCTGTTTTTGGCCACATCTTTGCCTTTACCCATAGACTCTTCAAGCTCTTCTAACAACTCTTTTTGGCGGCTACTAAGATTAACCGGTGTTTCAATTACCACCTTGCAAATCAAGTCACCCACATTACCACTGCGTACTGACTTAACACCCTTGTCACGTAAGCGGAACATTTTCCCAGTTTGCGTTTCGGGCGTCACTTTCAATTTTACTTTGCCTTCTAGGGTGGGAACTTCGATTTCTCCCCCCAAAGCCGCACGAGTAAAGCTCAAAGGAACTTCGCAGTACAAGTTATTACCTTCACGGGTGAATATTTTGTGGTCTTTTACATGTACTTGAACATACAAATCACCTGCTGGTGCCCCCATTTCGCCAGCTTCACCTTCGCCTGTTAAGCGAATACGATCACCGGTATCAACACCTGCGGGTACTTTAACAGATAAGGTTTTGGTTTTTTCAACACGTCCGTGGCCACGACATGAACCACAAGGATCTTTGATAATCTTGCCCTTACCCGAACAAGTAGGACAGGTTTGTTGCACAGCAAAGAAACCTTGGCGCATTTGCACTTGACCTTGGCCGTGGCACGTTGAACACGTAACGGGACTAGAACCTTTTTTGGCACCTGAGCCATCACAGGTGTCACATTCAACTAGGGTTGGTACGCGTATTTCAACGCTTTTGCCACGAACAGCTTCTTCGAGAGTCAGCTCAAGGTTGTAACGTAGATCTGAACCTTGGCGAGCTCGAGACTGTCTGCCTCCTCGACCGCCACCACCGAAAATGTCACCAAACACGTCGCCAAAAATATCGCCAAAATCGGCGCCTTGACCACGTCCACCACCACGATTGGGATCAACACCAGCATGACCATATTGATCATATGCCGCGCGCTTTTGCGAATCAGTTAAAATCTCATGGGCTTCTTGAATTTCTTTAAACTTTTCTTCCATGGCTTTATCACCCTGATTACGATCGGGGTGATACTTCATCGCAAGGCGTTTATAGGCCTTTTTTATATCGCGTTCGGCGGCGCCTTTGTCGACACCCAACACTTCATAATAATCTCGCTTCGACATATCGCTTGTGTATCCTGATAAGGTAAAACTTACTGTTGTAAACAGTTATTTAAAGATTTTCTAAAACAAACAAGGCGCAAATCGGTTTAGCCGCTGCGCCAAGTTTGTATCATTAGGCTAAGACTCACTGCTGGTTACAGTCAATGAGTCGCCCGGCAGACAAATTAAATAAGAATTACTTCTTATCGTCTTTTACTTCTTCAAACTCAGCGTCAACAACATCGTCATCTTGCTTAGCAGCGCCTGCATCAGTAGGCTCAGCCGCACCCTCAGAGGCCGCTTTGGCTTGAGCAACTTCCATCAATTTACCAGAAGCTTGAATTAACTCTTGCGTTTTAGCTTCAATCTCAGCTTTATCGTCACCTTTAATTGCGGTTTCTAGCGCCGTAATTGCAGTTTCGATTTCCGCTTTATCAGCATCGCTCAGTGCATCGCCTGCTTCTTCAACTTGCTTGCGAGTACCGTGTACCATGCCATCAGCTTGGTTACGGGCTTGCACTAATTCTTCAAACTTTTTGTCCGCATCTTTGTTTGCTTCGGCATCTTGTACCATTTTTTCTATTTCTTCATCACTCAAACCTGAAGACGCTTTGATAGTGATTTTTTGCTCTTTATTTGTATCTTTATCTTTTGCTGATACATGCAAGATACCATCAGCATCGATGTCAAACGTGACTTCAATTTGCGGTGCACCACGCTGCGCAGGACGAATGCCTTCTAGGTTAAATTGACCTAGCGACTTATTGCCAGACGCTTGTTTACGCTCACCTTGTAGCACGTGAACCGTTACTGCAGCTTGGTTATCTTCTGCTGTAGAAAAGGTTTGTGACTTCTTAGTTGGCACGGTGGTGTTTTTCTCGATAAGCGCAGTCATGACACCGCCCATCGTTTCGATACCTAAAGACAGAGGTGTTACGTCAAGTAACAATACGTCTTTAACATCACCAGACAGTACACCACCTTGAATTGCCGCACCTACTGCAACTGCTTCATCAGGGTTTACGTCTTTACGTGGCTCTTTACCAAAAAACTCAGTGACATACTTCTGTACCAATGGCATACGTGTTTGACCACCAACCAAAATGATATCGTTGATATCACCTACTGATAAGTCAGCATCCGCTAGCGCTTGTTTAAGTGGCTCAAGCGTGGCTTTAACCATTTTCTCAACCAAAGATTCTAACTTAGCACGTGTCAATTTGATGGCTAAGTGTTTAGGACCAGACGCATCTGCAGTCACGTAAGGTAAGTTAACTTCAGTTTGCTGAGCAGAAGACAATTCGATCTTCGCTTTTTCGCCAGCTTCTTTTAGGCGTTGCATTGCCAAAGGATCTTTACGTAAATCAATACCGCTGTCTTTTTTGAATTCTTCAACCAAATAGTTAATCACTTGGTTATCAAAATCTTCACCACCTAGGTGAGTGTCACCGTTAGTCGCTAATACTTCGAAGGTATGCTCGCCATCAGCTTCATCGATTTCGATAATTGAAATATCAAAGGTACCACCACCTAAGTCGTATACCGCAACAACGCTGTCGCCTTTTTTCTTGTCCATACCGTAGGCAAGTGCGGCAGCAGTCGGTTCGTTAATAATACGTTTTACGTCTAGACCTGCGATACGACCAGCATCTTTAGTTGCTTGGCGCTGTGAATCGTTAAAATATGCAGGTACCGTAATAACCGCTGCAGTCACTTCTTCGCCTAAGTAATCTTCGGCGGTCTTTTTCATTTTTTTCAATACTTCAGCAGAAATTTGCGGTGGCGCCATTTTCTCGCCTTTCGCTTCTACCCATGCATCGCCATTGTCAGCCTTAACGATGTTGTAAGGCATGATGTCGATATCACGTTGCACTTCTTTATCTTCGAAGCGACGACCAATCAAACGCTTGATAGCAAACAAGGTGTTTTTAGGGTTAGTAACCGCCTGACGTTTGGCAGGTGCACCCACTAAGATTTCACCATCTTGTGTGTAAGCGATGATAGAGGGAGTAGTACGATCGCCCTCTGCGTTTTCGATAACTTTGGCTTTGCCGCCGTCTAGTATTGCAATACAAGAGTTAGTTGTACCTAAATCTATGCCAATGATTCTACCCATTAGTTAATCTCCAAATATAGTTCTAAAAGCCTGTACACTTTGTGGGGTTATTATTTTTATTTTCAATATCTGTTAATAAAAATCTTATCCTTTTAGCGCACTTTTTTTGTTTGTTTGCTTAAGCTTGGACGTCAACACCACTTTCTGGTGCACGTGTGACCATAACCATCGCAGGACGTAATAAACGTCCGTTAATTTCATAACCTTTTTGCATCACTGCCATTACCGTATTGGGTGGTAATTCGGCATTTTCTTGCATACCCATAGCTTGATGTTGTTCTGGATTAAAAGGCTGACCTTGTGGGTCGATTACTTTTAAGCCAAATTTTTCAATGGTGTTGACAAAAGACTTGAGGGTCAATTCAACACCTTCAACCACACCTTTTATTGCTTCATTGGCAGGGTCAGCTACTTGTAAAGCACGCTCTAAGTTATCTGCAACAGGCAATAATTCACCGGCAAAACGCTCAAGTGCAAACTTACGCGCTTTGTCAATTTCACCTTCTGCACGCTTACGCACATTGTCAGCATCTGCAATGGCACGAACCACAGAATCTTTTTGCTCAGCAAACTTTGCTTCAGAAGCGGCTAAAGCCTCTTCAAGCTCAGCGATACGTTGTTGCTCTGGGCTTTGGAATTCTCCTTCAACCGCAGCATCGTCGCCGCTCATTTCTACTTGCTCAGCGGCTTGTGCCAACTCTTGTTCTTGTTCAGGGGTGGGTTTGGACATGCGTGACTCCGTTTTCTTTTCTCTAAGGCAATATGAATTGCTGCTATTAATGGGGCTTGTTTTAACGGCTTCAAGAGCAAAAACACGCTGATTTTGATTTTTTCTCACTAAATATGGCAAAGACTGACAAAAAACAGCGCTTTGCCCAATCTTGTAGAGCAGGTAAAGTATTGAGTAGTAAACAAATTAGGTTTAACTATGCTAAGTGTGTGGACCGTTTCCATTGCTGTTTTTTGTTATTTATTATTGTTGTTTGCCCTCGCCTTTTGGGCTGATAGGCGCTTTCGCGATCAGCAACAACATCCTTTTATTTACAGCTTAGCCTTAGGTGTGCACTGCACTTCTTGGGCCTTTTTCGGCACCACGACTCAAGCGGCTCAATATGGCTGGGCATTTGTGCCTACCTACTTAGGCATCATTTTAGTGTTTTTGTTTGCTCATCCTATTTTGAGACGCATTGCTTTGTTGTGTCATCAACATCAGGTGAGCTCACTCGCTGACTTTATCAGTCTGCGCTACGACAAATCACACCTATTGGCTGCCTTGGTGACTATCTTATGTTTTATCGGCGTTATTCCTTACATTGCCTTGCAGTTAGACGCTGTTACTCAAGGGATCAGTATTGTGGCGGGACTTGATGCAGGTTGGTCAGCCAATATAGGCCTATATGTTGCGGCGCTTATGGCCTTGTTTGCAATATTGTTTGGTACCCGTTCGTTAAACTTAACGGAAAAACATCCTGGTTTAATGTTAACCATCGCCTTCGAGTCAATTGTCAAATTAGTAGCATTAACGGTGGTTGGCTTGTACGTATGTTATGCATTATTTGATGGCGTGCTCGACCTACTGGGGCAAGCGAAGTTAAACCCAAGAAGTGCAAAAATAGTCGAAGCAGATACAGCGTACTGGGTCTTTGCCAGCCACGTATTGCTCGGCATTTGTTCAATGTTTTGTTTACCCCGTCAATTTCATATTAATTTTGTAGAAAACAATGGCAGCGAAGAATTACGCACCGCACGCTGGCTGTTCCCTTTGTACCTAAGCGCAATGTCCTTGTTTGTGCTACCCATCGCTATCGCAGGCCATATTATCTTTAGTGGTAATCCTGGGGACGCCAATTATATGAGTAGCGATGCCTATGCCCTTGCTTTGCCCCTTGTTAATGGTAATGCCAGCATTAGTCTTATTGCTTTTATTGGTGGTTTATCGGCCGCCACCAGCATGGTTATTGTCGCCACCCTTGCTACTGGGATCATGATTTCAAACAATTTAGCCACGCCGCTGTGGCTCAAAATTCAATTAAAAACCATGATGCAACATAATCTAACGCCGCGGGCTATTTTACTCATTCGCCGCATTACGGTGCTCGTAGTCATGGGGGTGGCATTTATTTACCATCAAGATATTAGTCAGTCTTCGCCATTGGTGAACAGCGGCATCATTGCTATTGCCTTACTGTCGCAAACCATGCCGATTATCATTGGCGGCTTATATTGGCAAAAACGCAATAAAATAGCTGCACAAATTGCCTTAGTGGTAGGCGCATGTTGTTGGTGTTATTGGTTATTGTGGCCGAGTATCAAGGCCAGTTATTACTTCGATGCGATACCCAGCGACCTGCAATTGGCCCAAGGATTTGCCTTGAGCTTGCTGGTGAATTTATCGTGTTTCTGCTTGGTTTCTTGGTTTTGGCCCAACCAGCGTCACACGGTAATACTTGATCCACAAACCTCGGCCTTTACCGCGCTAAACAAGGCGACTAAGATTGCCAACTTATTAGCCATTACCGAAAAAGTATTAGGTAAAGAGCGTCATCAGTCCTTGTTAAAACAGTTACCGCCTAATCAACATGGTGCCTATGCTAGCCCCAAATTACTCAACAGTATTGAAGGCGAATTAGCCAGTCAAATCGGAAATGTCAGTGCACGAATTCTACTTTCAGCGATTGCCGAGAAAAAGGATGTGGCCTTAGCCGAATTAGTGGAACTGGTCGAAGAAGCCAATCAAACCTTTCACTTCAATCATGAAGTATTGCAATCTTCGGTGGAAAATATCCAACAAGGGATCAGTGTACTAGACAGTAACTTAACCCTACTTGCTTGGAATCAACGGTATATCGAACTATTTGCCTACCCTAATGGTTTTATCCATGTGGGCTTACCCATTGACGAATTATTGCGCTTTAATGCCAAACGTGGACTGTTTGGTGATAGTAGTGACATTGAGCAAGAAATTACAAAACGCATCGACTATATGCGCACAGGCAGTCGTTACAAATACGTGCGTGAACAAGAAAATGGCCAAGTCATTGAAGTCAATGGTAGCCCTTTACCCGGCGGTGGTTTTGTTACAACCTACAGTGATATTACTGATTACATCAGTATTCAACAGCAATTGCAGCAATCCAAAGAGCAGCTAGAAAGCCGTGTAGAACAACGTACCCAAGAATTACAAGGCGCTAATGTGGCACTCGATGCTGCGCGTAAAGAAGCCGAGTTAGCCAACGAGAGTAAAACCAAATTTTTAGCTGCTGCAGGCCATGATTTAATGCAACCCTTTAACGCTGCCAGCCTGTTTGCGGCCTTACTAAAAGAGAAGGCCCCTAACCAAGAATTAGCTGACATGAGTCAAAGCTTAATACAATCTCTCAATAGTGCAGAAGAGCTATTAACCGCTTTACTGGATATGACAAAACTGGACTCTGGCGCGTTGAGTGTTAATCGACAAGCCTTTTTCGTCGACGATTTATTACGCCCGCTCGTCAATGAGTTTTCTTTATTAGCCCAGCAAAAAGGGCTGACCCTACACTACCTGCCCAGCTCATTAAGTATCGTTTCTGATAAAAAATTACTGCGCCGTGTTATTCAAAATTTAATTTCTAACGCGATCAGGTATACCCAAGAGGGTCGTATCTTGGTGGCAGTAAAACGACAAGGTCAGCAATGCAAAATTCGTGTTATTGATACGGGGCAAGGCATCCCTAGAGAACACCAGCAAGATGTGTTTAAAGAGTTTAAACAACTTGATGGTCATCAAAATGGGCAAGGACTTGGACTTGGTTTAACTATCGTTGAGCGGATTAGTGGCTTATTACAGCATTCGGTAAACTTGCATTCTATCGTCGCAAAGGGCAGTTGCTTTGAAGTCACGGTGCCAAGGGGCACTGAAACATGGAGCCCTCAAAAGCCCGACACCAAAACGAGTATCGATAATTCCCTTTTGCTCCAGCATAAAACCGTGCTGGTGATTGAAAATGAGCCCCAGACCTTGGATGCCATCACGCAATTATTCAGTAATTGGGGTGCCACAGTTTGCGGTGCAAGTGATTTGGAACACGCGATATTGGTTTGTCCTGACAGACCTGATTTGCTTTTTTTAGACTATCACTTGGACAACGAACTGACTGGCGTCCAAGCCGCGAGATATCTGCGTCACCACTGGCAAAACAAGCACGCAGACCTATTCATTCCCGGTATATTAAGTAGTGCAGATCGTAGCGAACAAACTCGTAAAGAAGCCATTGAAACATCGCTTCATTACTTACCCAAGCCCATTAAAACTGCAGCATTAAAACGCCTTATTAAACAACTCGCTGTGTAAACATCACTTTTTGGATATAGGTCGTAGCGTTTGAGCCGCAAAGTGAAAGACATCTCGCACTGCCTCTAAGCTCACTCTACCTTGGCTGAACATTGGCTTTTACCTGATCTTGTGATGCTGCGCCTGCTTGCAAGGCCTCCTCTTCTTTATCACTTATGGCGCTTAGTAAGCTCTTGTTTTGCTCTTTTGTCAGCGGATAGATGCGACTTATAAAGCATTTAAAACTGACATTTTCCGGTGTATAAACTGAGTCAAAGCCGGTACTCAAGCTTCCTGACATACGAGAGTTAACCACGAGGGTAGGCGAAAAAGCCAAATCGTGGCAGCGATTAGCAAGTTTAACTAAGTAAGACCTAAAAGGTGATGAGCGTAAGATCACATACTGATCACTCAAAGCACTCCAACTATCTAAATTAAATGCCGAGATAGAACTGCGCTGTTCAAGATTTTCTGTTGTTATGTAACCTTCAATGAGGGTTGATTTTTCTGCCTCAGATAATTGACGGGTCGCACATCCACCTAATACGAGTAGGCTCATCAGTACAAAAATATACTTTTTCATTATTCATCCATTATTAACTTTAAGCTCATGATTGTTCTGAACCTCCTGCCTGCCTATTAGTTCCCCAGAAATAAGATGGATTACAATACCTTACATTTTACCCAAGCTTATGACACGCTTTCCACCTCAGCAGAAAAGCAATATAGTGCTGAACAAACAAGAAACCAGCCGAACTATCAAGGAGTTAAGAATGAGCATTACTCAACGCTCACGTATACAAATAGGTGCCTCAGTCTCTGTGGTTCTTAAAGCGGACCAACGAAGTGGTAAATTAACCCAAGGGATAGTAAGACGTTTATTGACCAACTCACTTCATCACCCTCATGGTATAAAAGTGCAATTAGAGGATGGCCAAGTGGGCCGTGTGAAGGAAATTCATGACAATTAGCCCGTTCTCGACATAAGTCACTTAGCGTTGATTTATTCTGCTATCAACAGTTGCTTGAACATGACGCCTGCCTGCGTGCGATTGTTAAACCCTAGCTTGTGTAGGACCGCTGATACATGTTGCTTAATGGTTGATTCACTTACATCCAACTCGTAAGCAATTTGTTTGTTTAATAAGCCGTCAGCCATCATTTGCAACACTTTGAATTGATGTGGAGTAAGTTGGGTCAGTTTGTTAGCAAAATCTTTATCAGCTTGGCTGTCCAATTGCGCTACTTGATTAATCATATCAGGCGGCACCCACAACTGCCCTTCTAGGATGTCACGCACCGCATCACCGATGACAGGTAAAGGTGTGGATTTGGGAATGTAGCCACTTGAGCCATAATCAATGGCTTTGCGCACTAATGCGGGATTTTCTTCTGCAGATACAATCACCACGAGAATGTCCGGGTATTTATTCCGCAAGGTGGTGAGCCCCGTTAGGCCGTCATTTCCGGGCATTTTTAGATCTAAAAAGATCAATTCAACATCAGGATGAGACTCAAGCAAGCCTAATGTGTCATCAAACGATGAAGACTCTAGAATATTACTGCCTAATATGCCCACAACCGCTTGTTTGAGCGCTAAGCGAAACAAAGGATGATCATCTGCAACGATGGCTTTGGTATTCATACTGTTCAGTTCTCTTGCCACTAGGTGTTTAATACAATGCTAATAAGAGGTAAACAACCAGCATACCCCGAGCAACACCTTCCATCAAAGGTCAACATGCTCAAATAACAAAAAAGCGACCTAAACCTCAGGTCGCTTTGCTTGGACACACACTAAAAAACTCGGTTTAAATCAATAAAATTAGAAACGATAACCCAAGGTAAGACTCACGGTGCGAGGATCACCGTAATAACCGATTAAGGTGTTATCTCCGCCTAAACCAGGAGAATAAGTACCATCGCCGTTGTCGCCAACAAAGTTATATCCACCCACTAAATACTCTTTATCAGTAAGGTTTTTACCATGCAGACTCGCATACCAATGTCCCTCTTCATGTTGCCAACTGACACTCATATTCAACATTCCGTAACCCTTTTCTTGCAATAAGTCGCTGTCTTCAAACAAACGGTAATCATCACGATAGTAGTAGTTAGCGTTAATAACAAAATCCCCTACGCTGCTTTCTAATACATAGTTAGCCGCAAAGTTCATGGTGTAGTCAGGGGTATTCGAAATACCTAACAACGGCGGCACGGCGTTGTTTTCTTCAATTTTTGAGTCAAAGGTCCCCAGCGCAATATCAAAGGTCAGATTGTCTGTCGCCACATACGTAACTTCAGCTTCAATACCTTTAGCAGAAGTGGCGGCCACGTTGGCCAAATATTGATTTAACACGGAGGCATCATCACTTGGGATCACACCGATGTATTGACGGTCTTTATGATCCAATGAAAAGTAAGTTAAATTAACACGTAAATTATCTGACCAATCACTTTTCATCCCTACTTCAATTGAGTCAACAATTTCCGGATCAGCCGCGGGTTCATTCACCGTTGCACGTGGATTAAAGGTGCCAGATTTAAAGCCTTGTGAATAACTAGCAAAAAACATTAGGTCAGGATTTGCTTGATACTCCAGGCCAACTCGTGGCGTAAAACGTGACCAACTCTTGGTTTTAGGTGCATCTAAAATACCGTCATTATTGGTATCTTCACCCAATACTTGTGGCACTAAATCACCATCAGGACGCACATAGCCTGGCACCCAACCAGACTGAGGATATACCGCAGCAAACACCAATCCGTTATTTACATCTGCTTCTTTTTCTTCATTGGTGTAGCGCGCACCCAGCGTTAACGAAAGCGCCTCCGTTAAATCAAACGAACCCTGTACATAGGCTGCAGTACTTTTACTGTTATTACAGCCTGATACTTCACGAGTTAAACCCGGTGTACCAAAGGCCGCGCGTCCTAAAAAGCCTAAAATAGCCTCAAATTGACCACATGATTCACCGTCGTAAGCATAAACGCCACCGACCATTGACATACCATCACCACGATAATTTAACTGAATTTCGTGAGTGGTATTGTTGTCGTCATAAACAGCGGGCACATCGAAGATATCCAAAGGCGTATTATCAAAGTCAATATTGGTAGGCGAATAACTTTCGCGTCTTGAACCGATATACTTTAGTGAAAATTCATCAGTAATATCCCAATTCGCGGTCAAGCTAATGCCTTCTAGTTCGACTTTGTTTTCAGTGGGCAAACTGGTGTACGAGTCAAATACGCTGTCAGGAACAGGCGCATTGGTCAATAAACTCGGCAACAAACGATAGCCACCTTTGGCATTAGAATCATCAGTAGTTTTGTCCCAGCTTAATCTAAAAAATACGTCATCACTTGGCGTGAACTCAAGGGTCAAACGGGCTGCCGTGAGATCTTTGTTGTAGTTTTCCATATCTTGATTATCGAGTGCCGAAATCAAGTATTCACCAAAACCATCACGATTTAGATTTGCGTAGCCAAAACCAACAAATAACGTGTCTTCGATGATGGGGTATTGCCCTGTTACCTTTACATCGCGTTGTGAGTAGCTACCGATTGTGCCTTGCACATTCATTTCCGCATCACCGCTCATGGGTTTAGTCACGTATTTAATGGCGCCACCAATGGTATTTTTACCATAAAGAGTGCCTTGAGGGCCCCGCAATACTTCTATACGAGAGACATCCAGTAAATCTATTACCGCACCTTGGGGACGTGCGACATACACGTCATCAATGTAAATACCAACGCCAGGCTCGTATCCCCAAAGTGGATCTTGTTGACCTACACCACGTATAAAAGCGGTTAGGGTTGAGTTTGTACCACGGCTGTTTTGCAATGTGGTATTGGGAGAAAATTGTTGTATTTCTGTTAATACCGCAATGCCTTTTTCGTCCAGTTCAAGTCCCCCGATGGAGGTCACAGAAATGGGCACTTCTTGCAAACTTTCAACAGTTTTACGTGCGGTTACTTCTATGCGTTCCAAGCCTTTCTTATCTGCGGCAGCGCTTTGTTCTTGCGCCATTGCAGGTAAACCAGCTAAGCCAGTAGCGACGGCTAAAGCGCATAGTGAACGAGGATATTTAATTGATGAGCGGGTAGAAAAAAATGTGTTACTGGTGCTTTTCATAACGAGTCCTGTTTACATGATTTTAATTATTTTTTTACGTTTAGGCTACGATCGGATGCACTTTAGAACAGTTCTTATCAAAGGTATCTAGTACCATAGTACTATGGGAAAATGAATTTTCTCATCACACAATACGCTGACTTTACGGTAGGTCTACGATCATTGACTTAACTTTAAAGGATAGCTGTATGCTCAGTTTACTCGGTTTATTAGGCGGATTAGCCCTGCTAATTGTGTTAACAATTCGCGGTACCAATTTGTTTATTGCCGCCCCCCTTTGTGCATTAATAGTGGCACTGACAAGTTCAATTCCAGTGTTTGTGGGTGATAGCAATTTTGTCACACTGTATATGCAGGGATTTGCGGGTTTTATTGCATCATGGTTTTTTATGTTTTTGCTTGGCGCGCTATTCGGCAAATTTATGCAGGATTGCGGCGCAGCCGACGCAGTATCTCATTGGATTGTGGGAAAACTGGGCAGACAAAACGCAGTGATAGCGGTTATTTTAGCCTGTGCCATTTTAACCTATGGTGGCGTTAGTTTATTTGTGGTGGCGTTTTCGGTTTACCCTATGGCAGTGAGTTTATTTAAAGACGCCAACTTACCGAGACGTTTTATTCCTGCTGTTCTTGCCTTTGGCTCTGTCACCTTTACTATGACCTCAGCAGGCTCACCAGAAATTCAAAACTGGATCCCTATTAAATTTTTGGGAACCTCACCCTTTGCGGCGTGGGAAGTGAGTTTAGTGGTAGCCCTATTCATGGCAACTTTTGGTTATTGGTGGTGCAAGCGCATGATCAATGCAGCCGTTGCCAATGGCGAATGTTTTGAACATCAAGCTCATGACCCAGTGATCGTTGAGCGTAAACTACCTCACCCCATCACCGGAATTGTGCCCTTGTTAGTGGTACTGGTATTGTCATTTCTATTGCACGACAGCTTACAACAACTGGCCTTAATCGTTGCCTTAGGTGGTGGTGTTTTAGTCTTGGTGGCGATTAACTATCGGTATTTTCTCAATATTCAAGAAGCCATTAATGTGGGCACCACTGGTGCACTAGTTGCTATTGGGAACACTGCAGCTGTAGTGGGTTTTGGGAGCATAGCCAAATCCACTGATGCATTTCAAACTGCGGTGGAGTTAATGACCCAAATTCCGGGTT
>NZ_JANQVQ010000019.1:0-4724 GCF_030730205.1 Paraglaciecola sp. | reverse complement strand
AAATCCACTGATGCATTTCAAACTGCGGTGGAGTTAATGACCCAAATTCCGGGTTCACCACTGATTGGTGCAGCTATTGCGATTAGTGTCATTGCCGGAATGACAGGCTCTGCATCGGGAGGTCAAGCGATTGTCTTGCCACTTATTGCGCCCCATTACATTGACCAAGGTGTTGACCCAGAAGAACTTCACCGCATTGTAGCAATTTCCTCTGGCGCTTTAGACTCCTTGCCTCATAACGGTTATGTTGTCACCACAATCAGAGCGATTTGTCATGAAACTCATCAACGCGCCTATTGGGCAGTCGGGGCGCTAACAGTTGTTGTGCCCTTATTAGGGCTTAGTTTGGCGGTGGCCTTATTTTCAGTGTTTTAATATAGAGAAGAGAAATAACAATGTTGTATAAATCAATCGCACTGGCCTGCCTGCTGCTCAGCGCTGCCCCTCAAGGCGAGACTCTGGTGACCAAGCAGCAATTTCATGCCGACACCTTTACCACCTTTGGCGGTAGCATCATTAACGATGTCAAAATAGGCTATGAGAGTTACGGAAAACTGAATAAACAAAAAGACAATGCTATTTTAATCACCCACTATTTTTCGGCTAACTCTCACGCAGCAGGAAAATATGCAAGTGATGATCCCCAAGCTGGGTATTGGGACGCAATTATTGGTCCGGGCAAAGCCATCGACACCGATCACTATTTTGTCATCAGTGTGGATAGCTTGGTTAATTTAAATGCTAATGATCCTAATACGATTACCACCGGGCCTGCTTCAATTAATCCTGATACCGGCAAACCCTACGGGCTAAGCTTTCCGGTAGTGACCATTCGAGATTTTGTGAACATACAAAAAGCCGTGCTCGAATCATTAGGTATCAAGCAATTACATGGTGTCGTGGGCGCATCAATGGGCTCCATGCAAGCGATTGACTGGGCGGCAGCCTATCCGGATTGGGTACCTCGCATGATTTCTGTCGTAGGTAGCGGTGAAACTGACGATTGGTCTAGTAGTTTATTAGAGCAATGGGCTATTCCTATTCGTCTGGACCCGAACTGGCAACAGGGTGATTATTATGCTTCAAGCCCCCCCTTAGAGGGCCTTACAGCGGCTTTGATGTTCATTACTCAAGCGGCGCTAAGCCCAGAATTTTTTAATCAAGTGGCGTCAACAAGCGATATAGATCATCAATCGTCACAACAAGCCATTTTGCAAGACATCCATCAGTCCCCGGCCATTGTGCGTTGGTTACGTGAACGAGCGCAGCAACGTGCGCGATTAATGGACGCCAATCACTTACTGTATTTGGTCAGGGCAAATCAATTATTTGTTGCAGGCCATCAAGGTGAGCTTGCCAAGGGACTGCAAAATGTGAAAGCCAAAAGCCTGTTTTTACCCGCTAGTAATGACTTATTGTTAATGCCCTATTTAGCTAAACGAGCCCATCAAACCTTATTAGCATTAGGAAAACAGAGTGAGCTAATTGAGTTAGAGGGAAATTTAGGACACTTAAATGGGGTGTCGTTAATTAGCCAGCAAGGCGACAAAATAAAACAATTCTTAGCGCAATAAGGAAGCAACATGACCTACAAACTTATTTGTTTAGCTTTAAGTATCAGCGCTGGCAGCGTCATAGCTGCGCCGCAAAAACTGGATCTTTCCTTGGAGCAAATCAGTGTTTCAGGACTCTCTAGTGGCGGTTACATGGCCAATCAGTTTCATCTTGCTCATTCTGATTGGGTAACAAAAGTCGGTATCATTGCCGCAGGGCCCTATTACTGCGCTCAAGGCAGCATCAAAACTGCGCTCGAGCAGTGTGTAAATCAAGTGCTAAGCCCCATTGACCTAAATCACTTAAACAGTGTGGCAAACACCTATGCGACGGAAGAAAAAATATCTCCCCTTACTAACCTTAAAAAAAGTAAAGTATGGCTTTTTCACGGAGCCAATGACAATAAAGTAAAACAAGAAGTCAGTGACGCACTCTATGAGCAATACGCAGACTTAGCAGGCAAAGAAAATGTCAAGTACGTCAACGACCAAGCCACCTCACACCTGTTTCCTACACTGAGTGAGGGCAGCGATTGCCAGCAGTCAGTTTCGCCCTATATTGGCAACTGCCAATATGATGCAGCGGGGGAAATGTTCGGCTATTTGTTTGATGATTTTGCGGTTCGGGTCGACACGCCCCAAGGGCAAATAGTAGAACTTGATCAACAACAACTTGGCGGTGAGTCGGCAAGCACGCTGGCTGATCTTGCCTACGCTTATGTACCCAAAAGCTGTGCTGCAGGTGAAAGCTGTTCGCTACACATTAGCTTTCACGGCTGCAATCAAAATTCACAAAGCGTGGGGACCCAATATGCCCAGCTCAGTGGTCTGAATAATTGGGCTGACAATAATCGTATGGTGGTGCTCTACCCCCAAACTAAAAACTCAACCTTTATGCCTCTTAATCCTCAAGGTTGCTGGGATTGGTGGGGTTATACCGGTGCAGAATATGCCACGCAACAAGGTCAACAAATCCAAGCGGTTACTCGTATGGCCCGCTCATTACAACATTATTCTATTCAACAATAGGCCCAACTATGCTTTCAAAAAACATCCTCATTACCGGCGGAGCCAGTGGTATTGGTTTTGGTATCGCCCAGCAACTCGCCACCTTGGGCCATCAAATTATTATTGCTGATTTGCAGCTTAACACCGCGCAAGAGGCGGCACGCAAACTCAGCGATGCGGGTTATTCGGCCTCAGCCATAGCAGTAGATGTCAGCCAAGCAGAGCACGTTGCCGCCTTGCCAGGACGATTGTCTCCACTAAAAATAGATGTGCTGATCAACAACGCGGGTATTCAACATGTTTCTCGAATTGAAGACTTTCCGGCAGATAAATGGCAGCAATTAATTAATATTATGTTGGTGGGGCCGGCCTTGATGACGCAAGCATTCTTGCCATCCATGCGCGAACAAAACTTTGGTCGGATAATCAATATTGGCTCCGTCCATTCGTTGATTGCTTCACCATTTAAATCAGCTTATGTAGCCGCCAAACATGGTTTATTAGGCTTTGCTAAAACCATTGCCTTAGAAACCGGCGATTGTAACATTACTATCAATACTATCTGCCCCGCTTATGTTCGAACGCCATTAGTAGACAAACAAATCGCTGCCCAAGCCCTTGAACACGGGATCAGCGAAGATGACGTTGTTAACAAAATAATGTTAGAGCCTATGCCGAAAAAATCCTTTATTGAAATGGATGAATTGGCGGCTACTGCAGCTTTTTTAATAGCCGATACTGCCCGCAATATAACGGCGCAAACCATGGTCATTGATGGTGGCTGGACGGCCAGATAAAACCACATTGCCATTGGACATCAGCACAGTGGTATTAAGCAGGTAAAAAGACAGGACACTCATCCCTAAATGAGAGGGATGCGTGTCCTGCTGATATGCTCTATACACATTGTAACGCTTTACAAGGTGCCGATAACGCCTTCTCTGCGTTTATCAGCCGCCCCTTCTAAGGAGCCGTCTGATTTACGCAAAATAACACTTAATCCTGAATTTTCGCCTTGCGAGGCATCGACGTTAAATCCTAGGTTTTGCATCGTTGTTATGACGATGTCAGGGGTCAGCTCTTTTTCTAATCTAACGGTTTCACCTCGTGCCACCATATTGGGCAAATCAACCGCATCCTGAGCACTTAGGCCCCATTCAAATACACCCACCAAAGTTTTCACGGTATAAGCAATGATGTTATTACCACCCGGTGAGCCAGTTGCCATTAAAAACTCGCCGTTTTGGTCTAGTACAATCGTAGGTGACATCGATGAACGGGGACGTTTTCCTGGTGCCACCGCATTCACAATTGGCAAACCTTCGTTATCCACGGGCTTAAATGAAAAGTCGGTTAACTGATTGTTTAAAAACATGCCGCCTGCCATCCGCGTAGTGCCGAAAATACTTTCCACTGTTGCGGTCATGGATACCACATCGCCCTTAGCATCAACTATTACAAAGTGAGTGGTGCCATGCACATCATGAGTCCCGTCTTGACCGGTTAAACGAGTTTGCAGTTGATCATTAAAGAGCCAAGGATCACCTGCCGAAATCGAAGCCAAGCTCTTGTTCCCCGCTAATAACATGGCACGCTCTTTTAGGTAATCTTTGTTTAACATGCCGTAAATCGGCATATCGATAACACTTGGATCAGCAATAAATTGGTCTCGGTCTGCATACGCTAATTGTTGTGCTTTCGCCAGCAAAGCCCAATTGTTAGGATCATCCATTCCGGCCGCACTAAAACCTTGGCTGTGTTCAAGTAAGCCCATGATCATACCCACTGCTACCCATGATGAAGGGGGCGGCGCACCACATATTTGGGTTTGGTGGTAAGGCTGACAAAGCGCCTCACGTTTAATGGCTTGATAAGCGGCAATATCGGCTACGGTTAATGTGCCAGCTCTTGGCGAGCGTTGAACCATATCAGCTATCTGCTTGGCAATATCGCCCTCGTAAAATGCCCTGGGATCCTGTGCCACAATCTCCAATGTTTTGGCATAGTCTGGATTTTTTAATAAATGTCCCACCGGGAAAGGCTGGCCTTGATCATCAAAAAAGTAGTGATATGCATCTGTCGGACCTTCTTCAGGTGTACTTGGGATATATTTTCCAAAGCGTTCTAGCATACCAAATAGCCGCGGCGAAATTTCAAAACCAT
>NZ_JANQVQ010000018.1:22070-25078 GCF_030730205.1 Paraglaciecola sp. | reverse complement strand
GTGGTTTACGTCTTTTTAACGCAAAAGGATAGGATTCATCGTCCAGGTTTTTCCTAGTGCGTCGATTATTTCAACATCACCGTATAAGGAATCAGCGCCAGCAGGGAAAGTAAAGTCTAACGTTAACGTGCTGTAGTTGAGATACCAAAAATCATTTTCATCGTCTTCGGGGTCGATGGTAAGTTGCCCTATGACTTCTCCAAACTGTTGTGTGTCATCGACATTTCTGACATTAATTTTGACTGTCATCGGAAAAGCATCATATAGACCATAGGCAGAGACCAATATTTGGTTATTGGTCGTAAGTCCATAACCGACAAAATAGGGTGGGCTGTAAGGCACCACAAAGTCTTTGGTAGTGACGCTTACGCCATCGTCACTTGATTCGTCAAAGTCGACGTTAGCGTCAACATTGACGCTTTTTATATGATTGTTTGGATCGTCTGATTGCGAAAATACAGCGCCAAATAAATAACCGGTGTAATTGTATAAGGCGTGTTCAATCTCACACGTTACGGCAAGACTGTAGTTCCCTTCCTCGTCAGTAAGACCAAAATTATAACTAAAAGAATTAGTGCCAATTGCGTACATTAATTGTTTGTGAGCCGGCACCCCATCTGTGTAGGTGACTTTGCCATCGACGTAGCAGAGTTTTGCTCTGTCTACGGTGATTATCTGGATTTCAGGTTCATCACTGACCTCTGATAAATTGATGGTGCTTTGGCTGTAACCGAATTCAGTGGAATTATAGAAATACAGCTCTGCTTCAGTGTCATCTGTTTCAGATATGAGCGTGACACATATTTCAGCTCTACCTTGTTGGTCGGTGATAAAAAAGCTGGAGCTAAAGTCAAAGGAGTCATCTTTATCACTGACAAATCCGATCACGCCGGCAATGACTTGTTGCTCTGTATTTTGCACTTCAACTGTGGCGCATAACTCTTTAGGTTGTGAGAACAATAGGGGATAGTCTAAATTCCACCATTTGCTGAGGAAAATCTCACTGGTGACTAAAATTTCCATGGTGTAATTGCTGGTAGTGCAATCGAACTGAGTTCGTCCCGCATCGACCATTTGGCCCATCGCATCATAAATCGTGCCTTGGCCGAGTAATTCCCACAAACCACTGTAGGGGTTAAAAACATATATAGGCACTTGAAAGCCGTCTTGGCTTGCATCGCTGTCACCTAAAGTCTCAAGAATAGGGCAGCTCAGGGCAGGTATATTGCGGTTAATAATGACCGGTTCTTCCTCTAATTTGGCCGCAGTACCCACTAGGTTTGCCATTTTTTCGGCTCTCACTCTCTGCATTGCTGCTGCTAGGGGTTCATTGCTATCGGTTGTGACATCGGCAAAATTAAACGCAACCGAAACAAGTTGATTACCATCGGAATCGGCATATTCGCCAGGGAAATACTCTGCATCGGCTGGATCGTTTGGATCAAAGGTTTCAACCGCCATGGATAAAGATGCCGTGTTAGCAGGTAACAATGAGCTTGGCACGCTAATGCTCATTGTTGTTACTTGTTGTCCGTTTACCGTGTCAGACAGTTGCAAGTTAAAGCCATCAGTCATTTGGCCTGAGACCGACTGCATGCTTGACTCTGCGACTTGTTGTACGGGAATTTGTAATAATTTGGCATCTAAATTCACTACGTCATTGTAGTTTACCCGCCACGATGAACTGGTGTAGCCCGGATAAGACACATCAACCGCAACTTTAGCTGCATTGTTTGCAGTAACTTCAGAATTAAAACGCAGCTCGTCACCTACTTGTGGATTTTCAGTCGCCTCAGGCGTGCTCGTAGCCAATATATTGTTATTTTCATCCAGCAAATTAATTGAAATGACGACTTGGGTACTATCAATGGCGACTTTTTGTTGAGTGGTGTTAAAAGCTAGAACGGTACCGTTTACTCGCGTTGTCGTGGGGTTAATGACAGGCTCTGTCACCACAATATTGACACTGTCTGATTGACTTGTAGCAGCACCATCATTAGCCGTTAAGCTGGCTACATAGGTGCCGGCAATATCGGGGGTGAAATCTGGGGTCAATACCGTTGTAGAAGATAAGCTTGCTGTGCTATTAGGTGGCGCTAACAGCGCCCAAGTATAAGTGAGTGTGTCGCCATCAGCATCACTGGCACTGGCATCGTTTAACGATACGGTGTCACCTACAATGGCATTTTTGTCATTACCTGCGTTAACCGTTGGTGCAATATTTACTTTGCGTACCTCTATCGACACCGTGTCACTGTTCGTTGCTCCCTCATCGTCGGTGACGGTCAGCGTGAACAACAAGGTTTCTGTGGCAGTAACATCGGGTGCTATAAAGTCAATTGAGGCCTCAGTAATGGAACTTAAACTGACGCTAGTACCTGCTGTTTGGCTCCAACTGTAGCTGCTAATGGTGCCATCATCACTGCCAGTACCGGTTAAGGTTACTGTTGTTTGTTCATCAATACTTTGGTCAGGACCCGCATTGGCGATAGGGTCTTCATTTATTCTGAGCACATTTACCGAAACGCTATCGCTGTGGCTTGCGCCATCGTTGTCAGTCACGGTTAGGGAAAAGGTTAAGGTCTCATCTGCGTTTAGATCGGGTGCGACAAAAGTAGTCGAAGCCGCTGAACTAGCACTTAAACTAACGTTAGTACCGGCTGTTTGAGCCCAACTGTAGGTACTAATAGTGCCATCACTGTCAGTACCCGTCCCTGAGAGGGTAACCGTGCTTTGCTCATCGACACTTTGATCATTTCCAGCACTAGCAACAGGTGGCACATTAGCGGGTGGTGGCGTTTCTGTCTTATCACTGTCGCCACAAGATAATAAACTAAGAGATAAAAGTGAGACTAAAAGGGATTTGAAAACAGGCGAATGGTTTTGCATTTCGACATCCTTGTATGAAATTTGAGATACAAAGCCTAAACAAATAGCCTGTCACAATCCAATACAGAAAAAGAATAAGGCGCTGCTTCAAACCGAATCAAGTGTATAAAAATTGTTCA